>PFBM01000011.1:0-2243 GCA_002773285.1 Candidatus Kaiserbacteria bacterium CG10_big_fil_rev_8_21_14_0_10_59_10 | reverse complement strand
ACCCCCGCATTCTCAAGCACGCTGGGGTGTACCATGCCCGCGCCCATCATTTCGATCCATTTATCGCGCAGCTTCTCCGGCGCGCTCTCCCCCACTACCCGCATGTCCACTTCGACGCCCGGCTCGACGAAGGGAAAGAAACTCGGCCTGAAGCGTATTTCGACGGATGCCCCCTTGAACAGTTCCGCAAAGAAACGCGAGAGCGTGCCTTTGAGTTGAGCGAGCGAGACATCTTCGCCCACCGCAAGCCCTTCTATCTGGAAAAACTCCGCCTCGTGCGTCATATCGGTCGCCTCGTTGCGGAACACCTTACCCGGGACGATGACGCGATACGGCGGCTGCGTGCCCGCCTTCCTCTTCGCTTCCATGTAGCGCACCTGCACCGGCGAGGTGTGCGTGCGAAGCACGTAACCCGGCTCATCTTTTATGAAAAACGTGTCCTGCATGTCGCGCGCAGGATGGTCCTTGGGGACGTTCAGCGCGTCGAAGTTGTACCACTCGCTCTCCAAAAGCGGCCCTTCGGCAAGCTCGAATCCCATGGCATGAAAAATAGCGTGTGCCTCGCGGACGAGCGACGAAATGGGGTGCAGGTGCCCCCGCTCTGGGTCGAGCGATCGTGTCATGCGGCTAGTATACCTTTCTTGCGCGAAGCTAAAAACCGACCCGTACTATCCGGCCGTTATCTTTGACGAACAGCTCCCCGGCGACGATGCGGAATTCCGCGCCCCGAGCACGGTACAGGAGCGCGGACACCGGCGTAGGGCGTGCGTCGATCTCGGTAAACATAAGGCCGCCGTCCTCCCGCAGGTAGAGCGCTCCACCCATCCAAAAAGCCGCATTCACGGACGTCTCGGGTCCGCTCTCAAGAGCAATGCGCCTTGTACAGTGCGACGGACTGCGGCAAAAGTAAGACGGCGGCGGGGCGTCTGCCAGCAGCCAGTGTGCCGTCACATCGCCGTCCGAGAGAACGAGTGCCAAATTACCTTCCACGTCAACGGTCCCTCCCGCCGATATTGGTTGCGTCCTTTCGAACGCGTCCACGATGCTCGCGTACAACTCATCGCTCACTCGGTAGCGGCCGCCTGCCTCGCCGTCCTCTTCCTCCCCCTCCAGCACCACCTCCTCTATAAGGGCATCGTCGGGCACAAGCAGAACGTGCGCGCTCGTAACCAGTCGCGGCTCCACTTCAAGCGCACGATGCCAGGGGAGAAAACCGTCTTTCGAGACATGTACGCTGTGCGATCCCGCCGTAAGATCGCCTATATAGTAACTCCGCGTCAAAAAATTCGTCTCGCCGACAAAGGAGCCGTTGACGGTAACGCGCGCGCCTGCATACGGCACTTCAAGGTACAGCCCCCCTGTCTGCACGAAACCCTCTCCGAGATGGAAGCGGTACCCGCCCGCGTAGAGCAAGACTACGGGCACTATCGCACAAAACAAAAACGCGAATATAGAAAGGTACGCCGTGCGTTTGGAGCGTGAGAGGGGTTCCATAGTGAGCTACCCGTGGGGCTTAAGCGCAGGTTTTGGGATCAATTGTACGCGCGTTTTCGGCGTTATCCAGAAGCCGAGATATCGGCCAGTCATCAGCCGCAGCTGCGACTCAAAGCCGGGAATAGCGCTAAACGCCACCAGGGTGAGCGGCACCAGCAGCCACTGTGCGACGAGCGCGACGCTTCGCAGTACGCCAAATTCCTCAGGCCGCTTCGGTACGAGAAGAATAGAGTACGCGGCGGATGCCACGAGACCGAACATGGCGGCCGTCAAAAAGAATTTCGCGACGACCGGAAGGCTGTAGGAGAGCACGCTCGCACCGAATGCGGAACCCCCCACGATGAGGGGCATCCACCCAACGGCGAAGAGGATAAGCGGGTGCGTCACGAGTGACCAGAACCCTTCGATTTGCACAAGTACCGCCCGCACTTTCAACGCGCGCGGTATCTTTCGATTGTGCATGAACGCGAATAGTATGTACGCCACGTTTTCGACGCCATAGGTCCAGCGCCGGTGCTGACGGTACAAATTGGCAACGGTCTGCCGGAAGCCCGGCGCGGCATTTGCATCCATAGACACCGGATACGCGACCGGCACAACGCGGTACTCGCCATCGTGGCGCACGAACAAATTCCAAAAAATGCGCGAATCTTCGGACACCACATTGCGCTGCCAGTAGCCCACCTTCAGAAGCGCGACGAAGGGTGTCGCGTGGGACGAGAACGTCGCCAGCTTCTCCGGACGCTCCT
>PFBM01000005.1:56212-56534 GCA_002773285.1 Candidatus Kaiserbacteria bacterium CG10_big_fil_rev_8_21_14_0_10_59_10 | reverse complement strand
TCGTTCCCTCAAGCGGCTACGTGCCATCGGGCACGGAGCTCTCGGCAAGCAGGACATTCTCCTCGGTCGGGACGCGGACGATACGGGTAATGGCACAGGATGAACGAGGTCTCATCTCCGCATGGACGAGCCACACCTTCACCTGTACGCAACAATCCGAAGAAGAGGCGGATGAAGGGAGCACCGGCGGCGCGTTCGAGGAGTTCATAACCATTCCCCCTGGAGGAGGTGCCACCGCCGGCGGTTCTCTCGAGGCATCCCTCACCCTCCGCGCCATCCCCTCGCTCGTGCGTATCGGCGAGACGACGAACCTCCACTGGTC
>PFBM01000005.1:2224-56174 GCA_002773285.1 Candidatus Kaiserbacteria bacterium CG10_big_fil_rev_8_21_14_0_10_59_10 | reverse complement strand
CATCCACAGCCAGACCACCTACACGCTCTCCTGCATCGACCTCGACGAGGAAACCATCACCGCCACCGCGACCGTCAACATCGTGCCGGTGTTTCAGGAGATATAGATGTGCATAACTCTCGAGTGCGGTCATCTCGTCTACTATAATTACTTAATTGCGTAGAAACGGTATGAAAAAAATAACGCACACGAACCTCGCCATACTCCTTTCCATTGTGTGTGTTGCCGCGCTGGCCGGGCTCGCGTTTTTGCCGGGTGCGCTTTCCGCACAGGTACGCACTGCAGAAGAGATACGCACCGCACTCGTGGAAAGCGGGATCGCGAGCACGATGACACAGGAGAGCATTGATGCGAGCGTCGCGAACGTGCTGCGCATGCTTGAGAGCGGCGAACTCACCTACGAGGGATTTTTGAATGATCTCGATTTCGAGCCGTTCGACCAAGGGCCGCTCTCGGCGGGCGGAGGCGTGTCGGCGGGCATCGTAAGTTGCTTTGATTACTACACCTTTGGTTCGGTGCAGGTGCACGCAACCGCCAACGTCTCGACGGCCGTTTCGGGGACGCCGGTCACGTTCGTCGGCGAGATCGTGAACGACAACCCGTACCCGATCGTAGATGGCGCGCTGTACGTAAAGATTTTCCGGATGCGTGACGAGCCCGATGCCGTCGCCGCGAACGGTCCCGATGTCGTCGACCAATTCTTCGTGCGCGACAACATAGCGCTGCCGGCGCACGGCACTCTCCCGATCGTCTTTTCATGGGACATCCCGAGTTTTGCGCAAAGCGGCGAATACGCGGCAGCTGCCTTTTTCACAACATCCAAAAAATACAATCTTCTCGGCCTCTCATTCACCGATGATGTCGTTGGCAATCAGATGCCGTTCTTGGTGATGGGCGAGCGGAACACGACCGTAAAGTTCGACAAGGACTCGGTCCGCGTAAACGGCAATGCGTATCTCTTTGCCGCGTTCCCGCCGCGGGCTGATTCTTCAAGCCCCGTAGTGATCACCGCTTCGGTGCGGAATGACACAGGAGAAGGCGCGACGGTCCCTGTCACCTGGCGCCTCTACCAATGGGACGCACAGCGCAACGAAAATCTCATTGATACTTTCCAGACGACTGTCACAGTGCCGGCAGGCGGCTCAGCGCCGGTCTCCTTCGTCGCCGATGACGTGCAGTACCCCGTGTATCTCGCCATTGGCACCGTGCAGTGGCGCAACACAGAATCCATCATCAACGTCCGCTTCGTGCGCGAGGGCGTTGACCGCACCCGCATCAACTTCCCCGGCATTACCTCCTTCCCCTTGCGCAAAGGCGAGCAAACAACGCTCTTCTCCTGCCTCCACGGAAGCGGTGAGAGCGCGCTCGTCCCCGATGGGCGGCTGGAGTTGCGGCTCACCGACGAAACTGGCCGCGAGATACACTCGCATACATATACTGGCGGCGTAACGGGCGCCATGATGGGCATCGCAAGCGCCTTCACGCCGCGCCGCGATTACAACGTCGTGCACCTCAATGCGCGGCTCTATCAAGGCAATCAGCTCGTGGACGACGCGCGCCTTGTGTATGACTGCAATGAGATAGATCCGTCGCTGTGCACCGAAGAGGGTGCCGCGACAGCCGGATTTATGGCAGACGTACTCACGCTTCTCATCGCGATCGCAGGCGGCCTCGCTCTTCTCGGAGCGGCCGCGTGGGTGGTGGTGCGCATGCGGGCGCGTGACGCTGTAAGGAGCGGCTCCGCCGAGCCCGCTTCCGGTGAAGGCCTCTAGTGGGGATAAAGGCGGCTCCGTGCGTCCCGGCGTTGGTATACTTTTTGCATGACTTCCAGCAGTTTGCTCCGCGCATGTACCGCAGCTGGCGTAGGCGCACTGGTGTTTCTTGCGCTTCCACTCGTACTTGCGGCGCAGGAGGACAGAAGCGAGGAGCTGCACGCATCCATCCGCGCGGCGATTCTCGCAGACCCGCGCTCCGCAGACATGAGCGATGAGGAGATCGCTATCCTGGTGAACGCGCTGGCAGCGGAGGCAGAAGCGCAAGGCGTGGTGCACGAATACCTCCCCGATCCCGGCCCCGTTTTTCTTGAGGGTGAAGCAGTGCAGCCATCCGCTGCCGGCAGAATAGGAGGAGTCCTCGTCCTTCTCATACTTGGTCTTGCGGTCGTAGTGCTTGGATGGTACGTCTTGCGCCGCCTTGGGCGGGGTGAGGAGGGTACTATATCGGACACCCCGGACGCGCCGCCCTCTGCGACAGCTCCTACGGTCTAAGCGACCGGCAAGGTTGCGCGCAGGCACTTCTTCTGTATACTGCGCGCACCCATGTCCCATTGACCCGTCGCTAGGGCGGCGAGGGACCGCTGGCGAGGCAATGAACGCCCGCTAGCGCGGGCATTTTTCGTGGAGAATTAGGAAGCAAGCGTGGCGAGCGACTATAATTCTCACGACCCGCCCAAATTTTGCACAGCAAAATTTAGGCGCGTGAAAGTTCTCCTAATTCGCTGCACTCACAATGAAAACTAACAAATACATGCTTGGCACAAAGGAGAAGATGACGCAGGTCTTCGATGAAGGCGGCGTTGCGCATGCAGCAACCGTCATCAGCGCCGGCCCGCTTACGGTCACCCAGGTGCGCACCGATGAGCGGGACGGGTACGAGGCGGTGCAGGTCGGTTTTGGCGAGCGACGCGAGACGCGCCTCTCTAAGCCCGTGCGCGGCCATCTCAAGGACTTGCCGAACGCGCGATACCTCCGCGAATTTAAAGACAGTGAAGCGCGGGAGCGCGGGCAGACCATCGACATCTCTATTTTCTCGCCCGGCGACGAGGTGACCGTATCTGCCGTTTCCAAAGGAAAGGGTTTCCAGGGCGTCGTGAAGCGCCACGGGTTTGCGGGCGGACCGAGAAGCCACGGGCAGAAAGACAAAGAGCGTTCACCGGGCTCTATCGGCGGCGGCGGCCGCGCGGGAGGCCGCGTAGTGAAGGGGATGCGCATGGCCGGCCGCATGGGGGGCGAGCGCGTCACCGTGAAAAATCTCCGCGTACTGCAGGTAGACCCGGAATCCCGCACACTCGTCATTTCGGGCGCAGTGCCGGGGCGTAGAGGGACGCTTGTCGAGATACGAAGCGCATAACCATACGTATGAAGGCGGATATATACAACGTGCAAGGAAAGAAAACGGGAACCATCGAGTTGCCGGAGGCGCTTTTCGGCCTGCCATGGAACAACGCGCTCATCCACCAAGTCGTAACCTCGATGCAATCCAATGCCCGCGCGCCGCTCGCGCACGCGAAGTTCCGCGGAGAGGTCTCTGGCGGCGGCAAGAAGCCGTGGCGGCAAAAGGGGACGGGACGCGCGCGCCACGGCTCCATCCGCTCTCCCATCTGGCGCGGCGGCGGCGTGACGCACGGTCCGCGTGCAGAGAAGAGTTACGCGCGCGCCATCCCCAAGAAAATGCGCACAAAGGCGCTCTTTGTCGCGCTTTCTAAGAAGTTTGCCGACGGGCAGGTGGTATTTGTAGACAACTTTGGCCTTGAAGAGCCGAAAACAGCGTCGGCCAAGAAAGCGCTCAGCGCACTCTCTGGAGCCGTTAGCGACGCCGCGCGCCTTCCGAAGACACTTGTCGCGCTTCCCGATCCGCGAGAGGCGGCGCTTAAGAGCTTTCGAAACATAGGCACCGTAACGGCCGGGGCGGTGCGCGACCTCAATCCGCTCGCGGTGCTTGCACATTCGCTCCTCGTCATCGAGAATCCAGAGGCGGCGCTTGCGGTCCTGGAGCAGCGTACGCATCCGGAGAAAAGCGCCCGCAAAGCCGCGGCTGCGGATGCAAAGAAAGAGAAAAAAGGCGCAAAGAAGAATGTCGCAAAGCGCGTGAAGAAGCGCGCGGCGAAAAAAGGCGCATAAATGAGCTATGGCACTATTCAGCAAAAACGAGAAAAAGGAAGAAAAGAAGGCGCGCACATCCCAGCGTGCGCTAGTGCCCGTGCGCGGGAGTCTTTCGAATATTCTGCGGCAGCCGCGTATCACGGAAAAGGCGACGATGGAGTCCGGGAGCGGCGTGTACGTGTTCGATATCTCTCCGACGGCGACGAAGCGTGATGTCGTAGCGGCCGTGCAGAGCATTTACAAGGTACGCCCCCGCAAGGTGCGCGTCGCGACCATCCCCGCGAAAAATGTGCGCAGTATGCGCACCGGTAAGCGCGGCGTGAAGAAGGGGGGCCGGAAAGCGTACATTTATCTTAAGAAGGGAGAAACTATCACTATTGCGTAGCGTATGGCCATAAAACACTACAAACCTCGAACAGCCGGACGACGCGGCATGAGCGGCCTAAACTACCGCGCGCTGCTTTCCGGTTCAAAAAAAGAGAAATCACTCGTGAAGGGAGGTAAGCGCGCCGCCGGTCGCAACCACAAAGGGCGGATTACCTCGCGACACCGCGGCGGCGGCCATAAGCGCCTGTGGCGTGATGTGGACTTCAAGTTCGACAAGAAGGACATTCCGGCGCGCATCGCATCCCTTGAGTACGACCCGAACCGCTCGGCCTTCATCGGGCTCGCCATCTATGCGGATGGAGAGAAGCGATACGTCGTCGTCCCGCAGAAAACGGAAGTGGGAAGCACGTTTATCGTATCGGCGAAAGCGCCGCTCGAGCCGGGCAACCGCCTTCAGCTCTCCAACATCCCTATCGGTACGTTCGTATACAACATTGAACTGAAACCCGGGGCCGGCGCGCGCATCGCGCGCTCCGCAGGCAATTACGCGGAGGTCATCGCGCACGACGCGGGGTATACACACCTGAAGATGCCTTCGAGCGAAGTCCGCAAGGTCATCGGCACGGCGTGGGCGTCCGTCGGCGAGGTATCGAATGAAGGGCACCGCCTTGTTGTGGTGGGCAAAGCGGGCCGTGCGCGCTGGATGGGTAAGCGGCCGACGGTCCGCGGCAGTGCCATGAATCCGGTAGACCACCCGCATGGCGGCGGTGAAGGCCGCGCCGGCCGCGGCCACAGGCGCGCTCGCTCCAAGTGGGGCAAGCCGACGGGCAAGGGACAGAAGACGCGCCGCCCCAAGAAGTACTCGAACGTCTTCGTCGTCTCGCGCCGCAAGGTCGGGAAACGACGGAAGGGATAAGATGCCCGTTTTTCGCGGCGATAATTTGACTCCGCCCTGCATCTCGGGTACATTGGGCGCACCCGCTGAGGCGGGATTTTGATTGAAACCAGTATGCGCTCGCTCAAGAAAGGCCCCTATGTGGATGAGAAGTTGGCGAAGAAAGTCGCCCATCGAAAACCGTCAGACGGCGGCATTAAGACGTGGGCGCGCGCTTCGCAGATAGCACCCGAATTCGTGGGATACACGTTTCTCGTACACACGGGAAAAAACTTCGCCGATGTCCTGGTAACGGAAGACATGGTCGGGCATCGTCTGGGTGAGTTCGCGCCGACGACGAAGTTCGTGCGGCACGGCGGTAAGATGCAGAAGGAGATAGACACGAAGGCGAAGCAGTCGGAGATTGCGGCTGCTCAAGCTGCCAAAGCGGCCGGTGAGGCCAAGAAAAAGTAGCATATGGCAACGAATACGAAAGATACCGTGCGTGCAAAACTGTCCGGCCATAGGCAATCGCCGCGCAAGACGCGGCTCGTCGCGGACGCGATACGCGGCAAGTCCGTCAGTGATGCGCGCGTAGCCCTCTCGTTCCTTCCCAAGAAGTCCGCGCCTGCCGTTCTAAAGCTTCTCGAATCTGCCGTTGCGAACGCGCGCAGCGCCGGGCTAACCGAAGATTCGCTCGTCGTGAAGCGCATTAGCGTGGATAAATCCGGCGTCATGCGCCGCTACACGCCGATGGCGCGAGGGCGCGCCGCGCGCTATGCGAAGACGATGAGTACCATCTCACTCGAGCTCGCATCTGCTGCAGGGGAAAAGCCGGCAGCCAAACGCAAAACAAAAACAGCGTCTAGCCGGCCCTCGAAGCTAGAAGCTAGAAACTAGAAGCTATCCCTATGACACACACCGTACATCCATATGCACATCGCCTCGGCATCATCCGCGATTGGAAATCGCGCTGGTTCGCCGCGACGCCGTCGGAGTATCGGAAAAACGTCATGGTTGACGCCGCCATCCGCCGCTTTCTCAAAAAGAGGCTCCGTGGCCACTATGTGACTTCTGTCGAGATAGAGCGCAACCAAAAGATGATACGCGTGCTCCTTCGCACCTCTCGCCCCGGCTTCATTATCGGGCGCGGAGGCGAGGGCAGCGCCAAACTGACGAAAGAGCTTGAGGCATTGGTGCGCTCCGTAAAGGGGACGACGCCGATGCCCGTGCGTGTCGATATTGAGGAGGTGCGCTCCCCGGAATCACAGGCCGCGGTCGTTGCATACATGGTCGCCGAAGGCCTCGAGAAGCGCCAGACATTCCGCCGCGTGCTCAAGCAGACGGTCGAGAAGGTGATGGCGAATCGGGATGTTGAAGGCGCGCGCATCGCCGTGTCCGGACGCCTCGGCGGCGCGGAAATGTCCCGCTCGGAGGAAGCGAAGAAGGGGCGCGTGCCGCTGCAGACGCTGCGTGCAGACATCGATTTTGCACGCGAAGTCGCCTACCTTCCGTATGGTGTTATCGGTATCAAGGTATGGATATACCGCGGAGAGGTGTTCGCCGATGAAAAGTCGCAATAGTAATGAGTATGCTTTCACCGAAGAAAACCAAGTACAGAAAGTGGCAGACGGGGCGCAAGCACACGCGCCGCATGAACGCGCCCGAGACGCGCGGCATCACGGTCGCGTTCGGCTCCTTCGGTCTAAAAGCAACGAGCGCCGCGCGCGTCACATCGAACCAGCTGGAAGCCGCGCGCCGCGCACTCACGCGTTCCGCGGGTAAGAGCGCGAAAGTGTGGATACGGGTGTTTCCGGACCGTCCGTTCACGGCAAAGGCGGCTGAGGTAGGAATGGGAAGCGGCAAAGGGGACGTGCAGGGATACGTGTTCGAGGTTCGTCCCGGCAGGGTGATTTTCGAGATAGACGGTGCGCCCGAGCCGGCCGCGCGCGAGGCGCTTCGGAAGGCCGGAACCAAATTACCGGTGAAAGTGCGGGTTGTTGCACGGTAGGAGCTCCTGCGGCGCCCATTCACGACATTCGACCATTCGTATGGCTGATCTAAAAAAACAGAGCATCGAGGACTTGCAGAAATCCATCGCCGACATGCGCGAGCGGTTGCGGGAATTCCGTTTCAGCGAGGCGGGTACGCGTACAAGGAACGTGCGCGAGGGACGCACGCTGCGCCGCGAGATAGCACGCGCGCTCACTGAGCTTCGAATGCGAGAGATTGATTTAAAGCGGCAGAACGCGTAGTATTCGGCGTCTATGGCAGAAAAGCACACATCAGCGAAAGGGAAAGTGTTGCGCGGGACGGTCGTGAAGGCCGCCATGAAGGACACCGTTACGGTCGCGGTCGAGCGATACGAGCAGCACCCGAAATACAAAAAGTACATGCGCAAGACGAAAAAGTATCTCGTGCACGACGCCGGCAACACCGCCTCCGTCGGCGATACGGTGTCGATCCGCGAGATCCGCCCAATGTCGAAGCGCAAGCATTTCACCATCGCTGAGCGCATTTCTTCGGCAGCAGAGGCCTAAGGCCGCTCTACCAACCCCTATGATACAACCGCAAACAATCGTGAAGATCGCCGACAACTCAGGAGGCCAGACAGGCCGTGTGTTCAAGGTGCCGGGAGGCACGCGCCGCCGCTACGCGCGCATCGGCGATGAGGTTATTCTCTCGGTGCAAACGGCGCAGCCGCGCAAAGCGGTAAAAAAGAAAGACATCCACTACGCGGTCGTCGTACGGCAGGCGAAGCCGTTCCGCCGCAAAGACGGTTCCTACATCCGCTTCGATGAGAATGCAGTGGTGCTAGTGGAGAAGGGTAAGAAGGAGCCGAAGGCGAACCGAGTGTTCGGGCCTATCCCGCGCGAATTGTCCGAACGGGGGTACCAGAAAGTGACGTCGCTCGCGCCGGAAGTCGTTTAGAAAAATAAGGAGCTTGTGACTATACTTTTCTTAACCCGCCCAAATTTCTCAACAAATCTTATGGACACAAATGCAATTCGGAATATGAACGTGCCGCAAAGCAGGGCGCGATGCCCTCGCTTTGCAAGAAATTTAGGCGGGTGTAAGTTATTTCTAAACTCGCGTATGCTCGTTAAGAAAAACTAATATGAACATAAAAAAGGGAGACAAAGTGATAGTCATTGCAGGCAAGAACCGCGGTATGGCGGGGACGGTAACGCGCGCGCTCCCGCGGAAGGCCATGGTGGTCATTGACGGCGCCAACGTAGTGAAGAAGCACCGCCGCGCGACGGCGCAGAACCGCTCAGGCCAGATAATTGAAAAGACGATGCCGCTCCACGTCTCGAACGTGCAGCTTATAGATCCCAAGAGCGGAAAGCCGACCCGCGTGCGCATCAGGCGCGAGGGTGGAGTGCGTGCGCGGGTGAGTACGCGAAGCGGCGGCACGCTATAAATGCACACATGCGTATGACACACATTGCAGAGAAAATGGCAGGAACATTCGATGCGCTGAAGGGCGCGGAAGGGTACACGAGCAGCATGCAGGCGCCCCGCATCACGAAGGTGGTCGTTTCCTCCGGCGTTGGGAATGCGCACGACCCGAAAAAACGCGAGGTCATCAAGGATCGCCTTGCGCGCATCACGGGGCAGGCACCCGCCCCGCGGCCGGCGCGCAAGTCCATCGCGACGTTCAAAATACGGCAGGGAGACACGGCAGGGTACCAGGTAACGCTTCGCGGCGAGCGCATGCGCTCTTTCCTCGACAAGCTTATCCATATCGTTCTCCCGCGCGTCCGCGACTTCCGCGGCCTGAAAATCTCTGCCATAGACGAGATGGGAAACATAACCATCGGCCTGCGCGAGCACACGGTGTTTCCCGAGACCGCCGACGAGGAGCAGCGCGACATCTTCGGGCTCTCGGTCACCATTGCGACGACCGCTCGCAGCAAAGAAGAGGCGGAACGTTTTCTGCGATACATCGGCCTTCCGCTTCGCGAATCCTAGCCGTTGACTCGGCTCGCATAATCGCATATAGTGCCCCTGCCTCGTAAGGGGGCTTTGTTTTTAAGGCGTACGCCTTTGCTACCCGAAGTTTTTGAGGGAACAAAGCCACGGCACGGAGTTGCCATAACGGCCGGCGCAAGCCGAACGTGCAGGACTCCGACATCTCCCTGACGTGCGCATATTCCATTCCATGGCAAAGAAATCGATGAGGGCGAAGGCGGAAAAGACGCCGAAGTTCAAGAGCCGCGTTGTGCGGCGTTGCTTCAAGTGCGGCCGGCCGCGCGGTTTTATGCGCGACTTCAACCTCTGCCGCATCTGCTTCCGCGAAGAAGCGCTCGAAGGCAACATTCCGGGCATTAAGAAATCTTCCTGGTAGCGCCGCGCGCTGCACACACACGACACACGTATGACAACAGACCCAGTAGGAGACCTGATAATACGCGTAAAGAACGCCGGCGCCGTCCGCAAGGAATCGGTGTCCGTGCCGTTCTCTATGCTTAAGTTCTCCATTGCAGAGAAGCTAAAGGATGCCGGATACGTCAAGGCGGTGGAAAAGAAGGGAAAGAAAGTTCGCAAGACATTGGACATTGTTTTGCGGTACGACGAGGGCGGACGGCACGCTATTCAGGGAGTCAGACGCGTCTCAAAGCCCGGACGGCGCATGTATCGCAGCGTGCAAGAGCTCTCGCCGGTGCGCTACGGCCACGGTACGCTCATTCTCTCCACGCCCCGGGGCATTCTCACGGATACGGAGGCGCGTAAGGAAAAAGTGGGCGGCGAGGCGCTATTTGAGATTTGGTAATGAAGATGTTATGAGCGAAGCGAATTACATATGCTTTACCCGCCCAAATTTCCTCGGGAAATTTAGGCAGGTAGAAGTTGTTTCTAAGCCCGCTTTGCTCGCTAAGAAAAACTAATTATGAGTCGTACAGGAAAACTTCCGATCGCCATACCTGCCGGCACCGAGGTGTCTGTCGCGGAAGGCGAAGTGCTGGTCAAGGGCAAGGGCGGCGCGCTTTCTCGCGCGCTGCACCCGGCTGTATCGGTGGAGGTCGCCGGCAGCGAGATCATCGTGAAGCCGGCCGCGAAGACCCGCCTTGCGCAGGCGCTGTGGGGTACGTACGCTGCGCATATTCGAAACATGGTCTCAGGCGTCAATACGCCGTTCGAGAAGAAATTGCAGGTGGAGGGCATCGGCTACCGCGCGGAGCTCTCCGGCAACACGCTTACGCTCCTGGTCGGATTTTCGCATCCGGTCGTGCTGCAGGTGCCGGAAGGGATAACGGTCGCCGTTGAGAAGAATCTTATTACCATATCGGGTGCAGATAAGGAGCGGGTTGGACAGTTTGCGGCTGTTGTGCGAGCCGTGAGGAAGCCGGAGCCGTACAAGGGTAAAGGCATCAGGTATGAAGGCGAGGTTATCAGAATGAAGCAAGGCAAGAAGGCGGGTGCGGCTGCATAAAAAGCGTATGCAAACACTGCAGAAACGACAACGAAGAGAGCGCCGGCACGCGCGAGTACGCGCGAAGGTTGTCGGCACGGCAGCGCGGCCGCGCCTTTCCGTGTTCAAGTCCAACACGCGGCTCGTCGCACAGGTAATAAACGATGAGCAGGGCGTGACTCTCGCGGCGGTCAATTCGGGCGAAGAGAAGGGCAAGACCCCGCGCGAGCGAGCTATCGCAGCCGCTGCGACATTGGTGAAGCGGGCGGGGGAGAAGGGCGTTACGGAGGTTGTGTTCGACCGAGGCGGCTTCCAGTATCTCGGCACCATTAAGGCGTTTGCAGATGCGGCGCGCGAGGCGGGGCTCAAATTTTAACAAACCTATTCGGCACTATGAACAACACCGATACACAAAAAAGCGCGGCACCTGCTCAGGGACAGCACGGCCAGGGAATGCGTCGCGGTCCTCGAGGGCCTGAGCGCGGGCGCGGCGGCCGCCGCGGCGCGCCGCAGCGCGGCGAGCGCAGGTCTGAATTCGAACAGAAGCTCATCGGCATACGCCGCGTAGCGCGCGTGATGGCGGGCGGTCGCCGGTTCAATTTCAGCGTCGGGATAGTCCTCGGTGACAAGCGCGGGCGCGTGGGAGTTGGGCTTGGCAAGGCGAACGATACCGCGCTTGCTATCGAGAAGGCCTCTCGAGCCGCGAAGAGAAATATGATAACAGTGCCGCTTACGGAGAATCGCAGCATCGCACATAACGTCGAGGCGAAATACTGCGCCTCTGCGGTCGCTATCCGCCCATCGCCCGGCCGCGGGCTTGTGGCGGGCTCTTCGGTGCGAACGGTGCTCGACCTTGCCGGCATCTCCGACGTAACGGCGAAACTTCTCTCACGCAGCAAAAATCCCGTCAACAATGCGCGCGCGACTATCGTTGCATTAGCAAGCGTCGCACGGCCTAAGGGCGGTAAGGCGCATAAAGAGGTATGAGCACGGGACTACACACATTGCGACGAGTCACCGCGCGCCCTAAGCGTCGCCTTGGCCGCGGACAATCGAGCGGTGCCGGCAAAACATCCGGGCGGGGCACCAAAGGGCAGAACGCGCGAGCGGGTCGCAAAAAGCGCCCCGAGATGCGTGACATCATCAAGAAGCTCCCGAAGCGGCGCGGTTTCGGTAAGAATCGGGCGCGCACCGTCGTGGGAAACCGCGTGCGTGCGGTACCTGTCGCGCTCTCGCGTCTTGATGCGGCATTTGAATCCGGCGCATCGGTCACGCCGCAGGATCTCGTAGAGCGCGGCATCGTAAAGCGACGCGGCCGCACCATTCCTCCGATAAAGATAACCGCGGGAGAAACATCGAAGAAACTCTCCATTACAGGATGCGCCATCTCGGCATCGGCACGAGCGGCACTCGAGAAGGCCGGCGGCAGCGCCACCTAAGCTATGTTCGAGACGTTCATACGGAAGCTGAAGATGGTGCTCGCGGACGAGGTGCTCCGCCGCCGCGTACTTTTTGTGCTCGGCGCGCTTGTGGTGTTCCGCATTCTCGCCGCCATACCGATCCCGAGTATTGACGCGTCCGCTCTCGCGGCGTTCCTCGCCGGGAATCAGTTCTTCGGGCTCCTCAACATCTTCTCCGGTGGCGGCTTGTCCAATCTCTCTATCGTCATGCTCGGTGTCGGCCCATACATTACCGCGGCCATCGTCATGCAGCTTATGACCGTGCTTTCGCCGCGCCTTAAGGCGATGTATCAGGAAGAGGGCGACGCGGGGCGGATGCGCTTCATGCAATATTCACGCTACCTCACGCTTCCGATGGCGGTCTTTCAGGCATTTGCGTTCCTGCTCCTTCTTCGGCAGAACGGCGTCATTCCGCCCCTCGATCTGTTCACCACGCTCACGAACGTGCTTGTCATTGCGGCGGGCTCGATGCTGCTAATGTGGATAGGCGAACTGATCACCGAATTCGGCGTCGGGAACGGCGTGTCGCTCATCATTTTTGCCGGTATTGTCGCCGTCATTCCGACGCAGCTCGCGCAGCTCGCATTTACCTTTGAGATATCGCAGCTGCCAACGTACATCGCGTTCGCGGCAATGGCGGTCGTCATTACCGCCGGTGTCGTATATATCGCAGAGGCGGAGCGTCCCATTCCGGTCACGTATGCGCGGCGGGTGCGCGGCCAGCGCGTCTTAGGCGGCATCTCAACGTACCTTCCGATACGCGTAAATCAGGCGGGCGTAATGCCCATCATATTCGCGCTCTCGCTGCTCCTTTTCCCGCAGATGGTGGCAACATTCCTCGCCGGCGCGGACATTGCGTACCTCTCGCGCGGCGCGGGCGCGGTCGCGAACGCACTGAACAGCCAATGGGTCTATGGAGCGCTCTACTTCGGGCTCGTCTTCGTATTCACGTACTTCTACACCGCCATTACGTTCGAGCCGAATCAGATCGCGAAAAACCTGCAAAAGAACGGCGCGTTCATCCCCGGCGTGCGCCCCGGCGGCACGACCGCGGAGTACCTTGGCAACATCATCACCCGCATCACGCTTGTCGGAGCGCTCTTTCTCGGATGCATCGCCGTGTTGCCTATCATTCTGCAGGGGGTGACGGGCATCACGACCGTGACCATCGGCGGCACCGCGCTTCTCATCGTCGTGTCGGTCGTACTGGACGTGGTGAAGAAGATAGACGCGCAGACATCCATCAGAGAATATTAACGGCCTCACGTGGTAGACTTCCGTATGCCACGCCGAAATGTAGTCGTCGTTGCAGGGCCGACAGGCAGCGGCGAGACGACCTTTACGCACGAACTCATACTTGCGTACCCGAACTTCGTGCGTCTTGTTACCGCAACGACCCGCCCTCCTCGCCCGGGCGAGCGGGAGGGGTACGACTACTTTTTCATGACCAAAGAGCGCTTCTTCGAGGAAGTGCAGGAGGGAAATATCGTGGAGCACACGCACGTGCCGAATCGGGATGCATGGTATGGGACGTACCTGCCCGAGTTGGAAAAGCAGCTTAAGGCGGGCAAGACCCTCGTCGTTAATACCGACCTGCGCGGCGCGAAGTACTATAAGGAAAAGTACCGCGCCATCACGATATTCATTAAACCGAAATCGCTCGATGTGCTGCGCGGCCGTATTATGCGGCGCGATCCGACCATATCGGAGCGCGAGGTGAACAGCCGCATGCAGCAGGCGCTGGAGGAAATAAACGAGGCGGAGAACCGTTACGACTATGTCGTGTGGAACGCAGATGGAGAATTCGTCGACACCATCGGCCATGTGGTGGAGATACTAAAGAAGGAAGGGTACGACGTATGAGTGCGGGCATGCCGAAACAGATAGCCAACATAGCCGGCCCCTCGGGAGGCGGAAAAAATTCCATCATCGACGCGCTGCGGGAGCGTTTCTCGAATTGCACCATGCTCGTCACCGCGACGACCCGCGCGCCCCGTCCGGGCGAGCAGGATGGGCGAGATAAGTTCTTCTTTACCAACGAGCGTTTCAACGAGGAGCGTGCGGCCGGAAACATAGTGGAGCATCGGTATGTCCCGGCGCTCGGTACGCACTACGGAGTGTACAAGCCGGATCTTGAAAAGCGGCTCGCCTCCGGCAGGGTCATTTTGGCGGATGTTGACATCGTCGGCGCGCGCTTCCTCAAGGAGCACTACAACGCGACCACTATTTTTATCCTTCCGGAGTCGATAGAGTCGCTGCGCACGCGTGTTCGCCTTCGCAATCCGAACATGAGCGATGCTGAGCTGGAGGAGCGCATGCGCATTGCAGAGAAAGAGATCGCCGAATATGCGCCGCAGTACGATTATCGCGTGGTGAACGCGGACGGAAAGCTCGCGCGAGCGGTAGATGAAGTCGTAGAAATCCTCCAAAAAGAAGGGTATACTCTTGTGCGTTAGT
Organism: Candidatus Kaiserbacteria bacterium CG10_big_fil_rev_8_21_14_0_10_59_10; assembly: GCA_002773285.1. Taxonomy (GTDB): domain Bacteria; phylum Patescibacteriota; class Minisyncoccia; order Phycocordibacterales; family UBA2100; genus UBA10103. The sequence goes on along the minus strand of PFBM01000005.1, from coordinate 41,759 downwards.
ATGTCTTTGGACAAGCCGCTCACCGTTGCGTTTTTCGGCATATCCGGCTCCGGAAAGGGTACGCAGTCCGCGCTTCTTGAGGATTACCTGAAAGAGCAGGACCCGGAGCGCGGCATCGTACGGCCGGAAATGGGCAGCTTGTTGCGCGCCTACGTCCACACCGGCTCGCCGCTGGCGAAACACATAGAGGGGATACTGGCCGCCGGCGGCCTCGTGCCGTCCTTCATGCCCATCCATCTCCTTACGAAAGTCATGGATGAATCGTTCGACGGCACGCAGCACGTTATCCTCGACGGTACGTGCCGCCGGCCCGACCAGTCGCGTGCCGTTGACGACATGATGCGTCTCTGGAACCGCCCCGAGCTGCAAGCGATCGTTCTCGTGCTCTCCAAAGAGTCGGCGCGGGAGCGGCTCCAGGCGCGCGGGCGGTATGACGACGCCACGGAGGAGGCGTTGAATAGCCGCTTTGCGTGGTACGAAGAGCACGTCGTGCCGTCGGTTGAGAAACTTCGCGAGCTGGGCTGGACCATCCACGAGGTAGACGGCGAACCGACTATTGAAGAAATACATCAAAATATTTTGAGAACGCTTTCCCTCGCCTAACGAAATGATAGCCACGACACAGGAAGAGCTGGCCGCGCTCCGAGAAGGAGGGCGGCGCCTTGCGCGCTACCTCGGGGAACTTGCGGCGCTCGTCGCGCCGGGCGTTCGCACAAGCGCGCTCGAGGAAGAAGCGAGGAAAAAGATAATTGCGGGAGGAGACGAGCCGGCTTTTCTCGGGTACAGGGGAAGGCGGGAGAAGCACCCATATCCGGCGGCGCTCTGTGTTTCCATCAACGACGTCATCGTCCACTCACCGGCAAGCGATAACGGCCGCACTATCGAAGACGGCGATGTCGTGTGCCTTGATTTCGGCGTGAAGCACAAGGGACTGTATACCGACCACGCGATAACCATCATCGCCGGTGAGCCGCGAAGCGAGGACGATGTACGGCTTGTCGTCGGCACGAAGGAGGCGCTCGCGGCAGGCATCAAGGCGGCGCGGATGGGCAAGACGACGGGAGACATAGGGCACGCGGTCGAGCGGGTGGCGAAAAAGTACGGCTTCGGCTTTCCTCGCAATCTCTCCGGCCACGGCGTAGGACGCGCCATCCACGAGGAGCCCCATGTGCCGAATTTCGGGGCTCCCGGAAGCGGCGAGAAACTCGTCGAAGGATTGGTTATCGCCATCGAGCCGATGATGACGCTCGGCACGGGCGAGCTTGTTCTCGATGAGGATGGGCATGGCTATCGCACGAAGGATGGCTCGCGCACCGCGCACTTCGAGCACACGGTGCTTGTTACAAAAAACGGCCCCGAAGTGCTCACGGGCCACTCTCGCTGATTGGCGTTGTCGTTTCTGCGCTCGGGGGTTTGCTAGGAGAAGTGCGCGAGTATGCGTATAAGGCCGCCGATAAAATTCACTTTGAAAGAAATACCTCCGCCGCGACATCGGCGCAAAAGTATTGCCGGTGTAACCGCCGGCCGCTCTTTTACGGCGGCCTTACTCCGTACCCCGTACGCTATACGCTATACTGTCTAGGTATGCCTCCATCATTGGAGAAGGCGCGCGCCGCAGCGGTGGAGAAGTTTCGAACGCCTGAAGAGGAGCTCGCCTATTTGCGTGAACGGGTGCGTGAGCAGGAAGAGGCGCTTGAGCTCTCGGGCGAGCGGTTCGAGAGAGACCGCATAGCAAAACGCGAAGTGCGCTCCTATGCCGACACGCCGGCGGCGGAAGTGCTGCATGAGGAAACTGTCATGCCGGAGCACGATAGCATACGTGCCGCGCTCAACCTCGAGCCGGAGGCGCACGATCGGCAGATTGACGCACTGCTTGAAATAGTGAGGGAGCGGGGCATCAGGAATGCGCTCTCAGTCGTTGCGAAAATGAAAAACGTACACCTGGAAGACGACCTGCATCGCGTACTTGTCCGCTACGTCGCCGAGGGCCTGCCTCTGAAAGGGTATGCGCCGCCGGAGCGCATCATGAAGGCGCTCCACCTCGTGCTCTTCGAGATCCACCCCGAAGGGCAGCCCGGCGGTAAGGAGGAAACGCAGCGGGAGCGGCTTGAGGAGCTGCTTTCCTCCTCGGAGCAGCTCTACGCCGGCCTGCTTTCATTCATAGGCAAACATGAGGGTTTCTCGCTCGAGATAGCGGTCTCGGAGGGAACGGAAGAGGCATCGCTTTATCTTGCGGTGCCGCGGGAAAAGCAGCAGCTTGCGGAGCGGCTGGTTTCATCCGTGTTCCCGAATGCGCGCATTACGGAGTGCCGGAGCGATTACAATATTTTCAATTACGAGGGCGAGCACGCGGCAGCGTATGCGACGCTGGCCGAACACCCGGCCTACCCCTTAAAGACACCGGAGATGTATGATCACGACCCGCTGAACGTGCTGCTTGCCGCATTTTCAAAATTGGCAAAGCACGGCGAAGGTGCGGCGCTCCAAATAGTCGTTGGGAACGAAGGAGATCGGTACAATCGGTACTATAAAAAGATCCTGCGACAGCTCGACAAGGGCAAGACGATAGAAGAGGCATTGCGCACGCCCGAGACGGTCCTCGGCGACGTGGCGAAAGACATTTTTGACTCATTCACGAAATCTAAGGAGAAGCGGGAAGAAGAGAGGATGCATCCGTCGCGGCCGGGAGACCAGGTCGCGACGGAGGCGCTTACGCGCAAGGTGAAAAGCCGCATCGTGCCGGCAATCATTCGGCTTGCGGCCTCCGCACGCACGAAACGCGAGGCCGATAGTCTCATACATAATCTCACCGCGCCATTCGGACAGTATGACGACCCGAAGGGGAATCGGCTCGTGTTCAAGCGCGTGTCCAACTGGGGCTTGGCCGAGTTCCTGCGCGCTTTCTCGTACCGTACGTTCGACGAGTCCTACGCGATGCCGCTTTCGCTCGCCGAGATAACATCCATCTTTCACTTGACGGCTGAGCGCGTAACGACCTCGCGCGAGCTCAAGCGCACGCATGCAAAACAATCGCCTGCACCCGTCGAGATGCCGGAGGATGGCATCGTGCTCGGCCTCAACCGCTATGGCGCATCGGAAACCGAAGTGCGCTTCGGCACCGCGGACCGCTTGCGGCACGCGTATGTCATAGGCCAGACCGGCACCGGAAAGACGGGCCTCATAAAGAACATGATAATGCAGGACATACGAAGCGGCGAAGGCGTCGCGTTCATCGATCCGCATGGCAATGACATTGAAGACGTGCTCGCGTCGGTGCCGCCGGAGCGTGCGAACGATGTCATCTATTTCGATCCCGCGTATACCGCGCGCCCCATGGGCCTCAATATGCTCGAGTACGACCGCTCGCGGCCCGAAATGAAAACGTTCGTCGTGGACGAGGTCTATAGCATCTTCCGCAAACTCTACAGCGACGTGCCCGAGGCCTTCGGACCGATGTTCGAACAGTACTATAGGAACGCCGTGCAGCTCGTCGTCGAAGACCCCGATAGCGGCTCGACGTTCCTCGAGATACCGCGCATATTCGCTGATCCCGCATTCAGGAATTTGAAGCTCTCGCGTTGCTCGAACCCGGTCGTCGTTCAATTTTGGCGCGGTATCGCCGAGCAGGCAGGGGGCGATCCGTCGCTCGAGAACATCGCGCCGTACATTACGTCGAAATTCGACGTCTTTCTGGCGAACGACATCATGCGCCCGATCGTGGCGCAGGAAAAGAGCGCCTTCAATTTTCGTGAGATAATGGACAGCAAGAAAATCTTTCTCGCGAACCTTTCCAAGGGCCGCCTAGGCGACAGGAACACCGCGCTGCTCGGGCTCGTCCTCGTATCGAAATTCCTGCAGGCCGCCTTCTCGCGCGTCGATACGCGAGGGGAATTACCCGTCTTCTACATGTACATCGACGAGTTCCAGAATTTCGCAACGCCCTCCATCGGAACGATCCTCTCCGAGGCGCGCAAGTACAAGCTCGCGCTCACCGTGGCGCACCAGTTCATCGCGCAGTTGCCGGAGGGCATTCGCGATGCCGTCATAGGTAACGTGGGCACGAAGGTTGCGTTTCGCGTCGGTACACAGGACGCGGAGTTTCTTGCGAAGCAATTCGCGCCTGTCTTCTCCGCCTCGGACCTTGAAAACCAGCAGAATCGCCACGCAAGCATCGCGCTTCTCGTCCATGGCGCGCCCGCGCGCCCGTTCACCATCCGCACCGCTGACTTGCCACCGGTCGATTACGCGCATGTCGATGCGCTGAAAGAGCTTTCGTATCGCGTCTACGGCCGCGATCGAGAGGAAATAGAGGCAGAGATACGGAAAAAATACGCCCCTTCCCCGGCGTCCGCCCCCTCCGACATGGCGTCCGCGGGAATGTAGGTGGGCGGTCATACCCACTCTTTCGAAGTTATGGTACACTCCCGCGCATGACAAAAACACACCCGAGCAAGGAAAGAACCTTCGTGCTTATCAAGCCCGACGGAGTACAGCGCGGCCTCATTGGCGAGATCATAAAACGATACGAGAACGTGGGCCTCAAGCTGGTCGGCATGAAGATGCTCGTACCGGACCCGGACCACGTCGAGGCACACTACACGCTCGACCCGAACTGGCGGCGCGTAACCGGCGAGAAAACCATCAAAGGATATCGCGAAAAAGGCCTTACGCCCCCTTCCGAGGATCCGTTGGAGATTACCGCGAAGATACTCGAGAATCTGAAGAAATACATGAGCTGCGGCCCGGTCGTGGCAATGGTGTGGCAGGGCGCGCATGCGGTCAAGATAGTGCGTAAATTAACTGGTGGTACCGAGCCCCTGACATCCGACGTGGGAACTATTCGCGGCGATTACGTGCTCGATTCGTATCAAATGTCCGACCCGGACAACCGTGCGGTGCGAAACCTTATTCACGCATCAGGTTCGGAAGAAGAGGCGGAGATTGAGATCGCACATTGGTTCAGCGATAGCGAGATGACGAACTATCGCATGGTCCACGAAGAAATACTCTACGACGTAAATCTCGACGGCATCCTCGAGTAGCGGCAGCCGGCAAGAAAAGTGCGGCACGCACATGTGCGGATGATGAATTGGCTGTGGCCGCGCGGTGGCGCTGTTCACAACGAGTTTTCTCTGTGTTTGCACATACGGGTTTGCTATACTGGTCTCAGCGGTTGGTACGATACCTCTTGGAACCGAAACGGGATCCTTAGTATTGCGGTGCGCTGTGGCGCATCCGCTGCGGGAACCCACCTGGGCGCTCCCAGGTCACCGTACCCTCCGCACAACAATACCCCGCATGCGGGGTATTGTGGTATCCGGTATAGCGCGCCCACTCGTTATTTCCTTGGTAGAATGTGCGGATGCTCGCGCGAATATTGCTTCTATCACAGCTCATAGTGCTTGCCGCGCTCGCGCTTCTGCATTTTTCCGCACTCGAGTTCCATCTGTATTGGCGCTACGTGTGGTTGGATGCCGGCGTACATTTTTTGGGAGGCATGTGGGCGTCATTTCTTGCTGCATGGCTTATGACGCTCAGCGGGCGCGGCATCTCGCTCGTCATCTGCGTGTCTGCGGCCCTGTTGCTCGGCGTCGCGTGGGAGTTGTTCGAGGTCTTCACCGGTATGCCGCGCGAAGCGAATTACGCATTCGATACGGCCGTCGACCTTCTTATGGACGTCGTCGGCGGCGCCGTAGGCGCGCTGGCGGCGTCGCGCGTTTCTCTGCAGTATGCAATTAGTACAGAGCGATAACACGCGCATCACCTTTTACGGCGGCGCCGGCGAGGTCACCGGCGTTTCTATTCTTCTTGAGACGCGCGGCGGGGAAGAGAAAGGTGCGCGCATATTGCTCGACTGCGGCCTCTTGCAGCGGGAGCATGCGTGCGATGCAACGAACGCCGCGGATTTCGCATTCGCTCCCGCCTCACTCGACGCGCTCGTCGTGTCGCATGCGCACGCTGATCACATCGGGAGGATACCGCGGCTCGTGCGCCACGGATTCCGCGGGCATATCCATTCGACTGCGCCGACCAAGGAACTTGCGGCACTTATGTTCGAGGATGCCTACACCATCATGCGCTCCGAGGCCGACACGCACGGGTGCGAGCTTCTCTATGAACACAAGGATATTACGCAGGCGCTCTCCCAATGGCGCGTGTACGGGTATCATGAACCAGTACGTTTGTCAGATGGCGTTTCGGCTGAGTTTTTGGACGCGGGGCATATCCTCGGTTCGGCGATGGTGCGGCTCACACGCGCCGGACGCACACTCCTGTTCACGGGCGACCTTGGTAATTCGCCAGAGCCGCTGCTGCGAGACACCGAGAGCCCGGCGGGTGCCGAATACCTTATTACGGAAAGCGTGTACGGTGACAGGGCGCACGAAGGTCGCGCGGGCAGAAAGGAGGCGCTTCGCCGGGCGATAGAGGATGCGCGCGCCCGCAAGGGCACGCTCCTTATTCCCTCATTCTCTATCGAGCGTACGCAGATACTCTTGCATGAGATAAACTCGATGGTCGAAAGCGGCGACCTTGCGCCCATACCCGTCTACCTCGATTCGCCGCTCGCTATTCGCGTTACGGACGTGTATCGGCGTTTCGCCGCATACCTGAATGATGAAGTACAGGCGCGCATCGCCGCCGGGGACGACCCGTTCGACTTCAGCGGCCTCTCACTCACGCCGAAAGCCGAGCAGTCGGAGGGCATACACCGCGCGCCAGACCCAAAAATTATTATTGCCGGCAGCGGCATGTCGCATGGCGGTCGCATTCGCGAGCATGAGCGGCGCTACCTCAGCGACAAGAATGCGGCCGTGCTATTCGTCGGATACCAGTCACCGGGCTCGTTGGGGCGGCGTATACGCGACGGGGCGAAAGAAGTGAGCATAGACGGCGTACGCGTGAAAGTTCGCGCCCATATCGGCGAGGTGACGGGCTACTCGGGCCATAAGGACCGCGATGCGCTGCTCGCATTCGCGGAGCAGGCCGCGCCGACGCTGAAAAACGTTTTTGTCGCGCTCGGCGAAACGCGCTCATCTGCCTTCCTCGCGCAACGCATACGGGATTTCCTAGACCTGGAGACCGTTGTCCCCGAGCGCGGCGCCTCATACACGATAGAGTGGTGATACAATGTAGTGCAATGTCTACGCCAGTCGGACGAAAGCGTGTCCTGCATCCGAATCACGTTGCGGTGCCGCGCAACTTTTGCCGGCTGCCTTATGGATACGGCGTCGTGAAGCTGGCCGTTTCCGGTGCCGCCGAGGTCGGGCACTGCGGGCTTGACGCGTTCGAGAAGGCGAAAGAAATCGGGCGAGAGATAGCAAAACAGGGGGCCATCATTACGACGGGTGCCACGACGGGCTTCCCGCTGTATGCGGCCATGGGCGCGAAAGACGAATGCGGATTCTCCGTCGGTTTCTCTCCGGCGGCGAACGAGCGCGAGCATGTCGAAACGTACCAGCTCCCGCTCGACTACATGGATGTCATCATATATACGGGGTTTGGCTATGCGGGGCGCGACCTCCTCTTCGTGCGCTCTTCTGACGCGATAGTGATAGGGTGCGGCCGCGTGGGCACCATCAACGAGTTTACCGTCGCGTTTGAAGATCGGCGCCCGATAGGTGTCTTGGAAGGGGATTGGCAGACGGACGAGGTTTTACGGCATCTCATTCAAGCGGCGAATCGGCCCAATCCGAAGATCGTGTTCGATTCTGATCCGAAGGCGCTGGTGGAGCGCCTCGTTGAGCTTGTGATGAAAGACAAGACGGAGATGCACCTCGTGTACAAGAGCGGGGACGGCATCGGTGGGACGAAGGGGGACGTCATCCTATAAGGGTGCTTCACAGCGTGCGTGCTCTCTGTCTCGAGTACGACCTGCGCGGCGAAGTACATTTTTGCGGTATACTAAAACGCAGGGGCGTAATATATAAGGAAGAGTGCCATGAACATTGTTTGCAGCAGGAATCCTGCTCATACCCGGAGAGTTCACCCGGGGCATTGGTATCGCACGGTTGCCTGCAGGCGGAACCACCGCTCATGCAGGGAGCCCGGATGCGATGGCATCATGGAGCCTGATATTCGCGGTCAAGAGGCGTTTTCTCGGAGACGTGCGCTCCGAAGTATGGTCCTTAGGGTCGGAAATTCAGGCTCCGCCGATACCACGACAACGTACGAGTCATAGGGTTTGTACGTACAATGAGTGAACAGCGCGAAATTAAAGGGCCTCACGCGGAGGCCCTTTTTGTGCGTTACGAGATATCTTTCGCGAGACGGGCAAACACCTCGGGGTGGTCCTTGGCGAGGGCTGCGAGAGACTTGCGGTCAAGCTGCACCTCCTTCTTCTTAAGCGCGGCGATGAACTTGCTGTACGGGGGAAAGCCGCCCGCGCGAAGCGCCGCGTTGATGCGGAGCGTCCAGAGTTGGCGGTAGTCGCGTTTCTTGGTGCGGCGGTGGCGGAAGGCATGCGTGCCTGCGTGGAATATGGCCTCGCGCGCCATGCGCTCCTTCTTGGAGCGGCCGAAGCGGTAGCCCTTTACCTGCTTAAGGACATTGCGGCGGCGCTTCAGTGACGTGGTGCCTCTTTTAACTCGTGCCATATGCGTTAATTGGGAAGGTAGCGCGAGCGTTCAAGGTTTGAGAGCCCGACCTCATTCGGGCGGCGTTTCTGCTGGCGCTTCGTGCCCGAGTCTTTCGCGTTGAAGTGGTTGTGTCCGGGTACGCGAGAAATAATCTTCCCGCGGCGGGTAACGCGCAGCCTCTTATTGTAGGACTTGTTGGATTTCATAGAAAAAGGGAAGCCCAAGCTTCCGCGGGCGCATAGTACCGCGTATTCTCGGATTATTCAAGCCGCTTCTGCGGTTGGAGTTTCCGCCGCCGCCGCACTCTCAGCGGGGGGCGGAGCAGCCGGTTTCTCTGCCTTTTTCGAAGGGTCGCGCTCAAGGGTGACGGTAAGGCCTTTCGGGCCCTTCTTAATGTCGTCGGCAATCTTGAACGGCTCTGGAATGATGGTGAGAAAGCGCTCAAGACGCTCCTTGAGGAAGGGAAACTCCATGTACTTGTATCGTCCCCACAGGAATAGGTCTACTTTCACGCGGTGGCCTTCGCGAAGCCATGCCGCGCTCTTCTGCGCTTTTATTTCCATGTCGCGCTGCGAGGTCCCTATTTTCACCTGCGTCTCTTTTGTCTCGGTCACGCGCGCTTTCGACTTCACCTCCTTGTCCTTTTTCTTCTGCTCGTACTTGTACTTGCCGTAATCCGTAATGCGCGTCACGGGCGGCCGCGCTTGCGCGGAAACCTCGATGAGGTCGTACCCCATTTCGCGCGCTTTTGCGATAGCTTCCTTCGTAGGAAGCACGCCGAAGTTCTCTCCTTCGGGGCCAATGACGCGCACCTCGGGCACCCGAATGCCCTCGTTCATGCGCACGCGCTCCTTATCTTTCTGGGTGGTGTACTTAGTGAATCCCATCTGTGAACGGCACTATACCATGAATGCCGAAATAATTTTAGCACCGCTGCTAGTCGTGTTCGTGGTATTCAGAATTCGGTCTTCCAAACGGTTGGAGGTATGCCAGTACGGCGATGAGTGCCTCTCGCATCTCGGCAAGAGCTGCCTGCAGTGCGGAAGGGGAGGCATCGGCGAACGGCCCACTCGAGTGCACGGCTACGTCCGCAGAAAGAAACGTCTGAGGCGCGGATGGCGATAGCGCGACACCGCTACCTTGAGAAGGCGATGTACTCGCCGTCTGCTGAGGAGAGCCGCCGCTTACTCCGGCAACGTCGGAGCCGTCGATGGAAATGGGGACCGTCGTTGCGACTTCGACCGGCTTCAAATAACCTTCTTCGTCGAGCGCGAGCGACAGCAATTTGTCGGCGACTGAAAGCGGCTGCTCCTGCACTCTGCCCGAGCTGCCGCTCGAGCCCCCTGTCGGGGTGCCTACCTGCTGTCCTCTTCCGACGTCCACGGGAGACGCTTGTGGGGTGGATTGCGGCTGAAAAGCGCCAGAGGGCGATTGTTGTTGCCCAAGCGGCTGGGGCGACAGCTGTGGTTGAGGTGGCAACTGAGGTTGCGATTCGCCGCCTTGGCTAGATGGCGGCTGTTGTCCGAACATACTCCGCAGTGCATCAGCGATTGGTGAGAGGATGGAATTTTGAGATTGTGGTTGCGGCGTGTCACCTGCAAATATAGTGCCTGTACTGCACGGGCCGCTGGTTGGAACGCCTGAACGCTCGACTGGTTCTATGTGCCAGGGCTCAAGCGGATGCGTCTTCAGTGGAAAGGAAAGTTGAAACCGACCTGCATTTGCGTGTGCCCACCTACAAGCCGGGTTTGCCTGACATTGTCCATCAGTTTTTGATTGGGATCCGTTGAACAAAAGGTCAGCTGCTCTTCCTTGGGGGTGTGGGCAGCTCGCACCGCCCCTGCACGCGTACCCTGGTCGTGCCGTTTTAACGGCTGCATTCTGAGCGTTTACATCTCTCCACCCTGAGAAAATCTTGAGATCGTAGCCAGCCAATTCGCTAGCTTTAAGAAAGTCAGCCAAACGGCAAGCGAATGTCGGATTCATTCTTGTAACGCTGATAGAGCCGCGTGCTGCTGCAGCTCCTGTGAGTTTCGTCCTCAAATACTCTACTTTTTGGGCTGCTGATGTACCAATGTTTTGGTCATTAGGGTCAATGCACGTGCCTACTGTGATATATCCCAATTTGACCGCTCCATCCTCTGCCGTCGCGGGCCGCGTACCTGGCACTGTGCACGATGCGTCAACCAGCATAGGGAGAAAAAGTAAGACATATCCGCCTAGGGCGATACACACAAATGCACTGTGCGAGGCAGAGAGGCGACTCATGACGAAAGTATACATGCTTAGGCGTGGGGGCGTTGTGCTGCTGTGGGTAGAGATTTCTTGTGCCGCTTTTTATGAAAAGTATATTGGGATGACATGGCTCGCGTACGCATCACGGAATATAGCGCAAAAAAGCTTCTATTGGGGAACACGTACCGTGGCTTCTCACTCAGCACCCGGAATAATATAGGGTTTCGTAAACCCTAGATAATTCTGGGGGAGGGGAAGAGGCGGGCGGCAAATGTATGCCGCCTAACATTCTGACCCGATTTGCTATAGTAGTGGGCATGCGTGCTGCGGCGATGTATCTCCTCGTGCTTCTACTCGGCCTTGGTATAGGCGTATGGGGCGCGACGTACTACCTGGAACAGAGCCGGGAGGAGGCGGAGGCGGGCGGCGCCGGAGAGGAGGAGGTGTCGGCAGACGAGGGCGTGTCCATGCGCATCGCCACAATCTTTGATTCAGGGGAGCGTTACCACATAGAAGTGCGCTACCCGCAGTTCGGCATTGAGGCCGTGGACTCCGTTATCCGTGAGCGCGTCGAGCGCTCGGTCAATGAGTTCCGCGACGGTGTCGCCGAGATAGACGATGTGCCGGAGATGCCGCGCTTTGAATACCTCGCCACGTTCGACGCCGTGTATGCGGGGCCGGATTTTGCAAGCATCCTTCTCTACATATCCCGCTACATGGGCGGCGCGCATCCCGGGGCGGAACTTGTCGGCCTCAATTTTGAGATGCCTGCAGGAAGAGAGCTAACGTTAAGCGATGCACTCGCCTTGACGGGCATGAGCTTGAGCGAAGTTGCCGATGTCTCGCGCGCTGAGCTTGCGGGTACGTTGGGAGAATCGTTCTTTCCGGAGGGCGCAGCGCCGACTCCGCTCAACTACGGCACGTTCACTGTCGACGCGGATACGGTCACATTCTATTTCCAAGAATACCAAGTAGCGCCGTATGCGGCAGGTCCGCAAAAAGTTTCATTGCCGCGCGCACGGTAGAGTGCACGTTATCCCCATAAAAAGCAATCTCTGCGCGCGAATGCGCGCTTGTTGGTTACAATGGTTCGCATTATGCCTGAACTGCGTGAGCCGCTCGTGCGAGAAGGGGACTTAAGCGCCTACGATGCCGTGTATGCGCTGGTATCCCAGCCCGTGCCTTCCGATCCGACAATGAATGCGCTCTCGAATTTTCTCGCTCTGTCGAACGCCGCAATTCCTATTTTCATGACGCTCATCGTGCTCGCATTGGTTATTTTCGTATTTCGCTGGATAGTGTCAAAGCCCGGGACCGTCTCGCATCGCGTTGCGCTCGACGGCGTGGCGCGAGCCGCCATCGGGATTTTCCTCGTTGTGAACATATGGGTCCTCATACGACTGGTGGATCTCGCGGTCTCATTCTCTGATGCGGCGGCATACGGCATAGTTTTTCTCGCGCTGCTTCTGTTCGGGTTTTGGTCCGCTTATAACATCGGCGCGAACATACTCGCGCTCTCTGCGGCTGGTACCGATTAGCTACTCACGACCACCGCAGAAATGCTCCGCAAAACGGCCGATCGGGGCTCTTTCCTGCGCCGCGTCGGCGTCGCGCCGCTGAAAGTGCTTGTCCTCATCTCCATTCTCTTCGCCTTCACGTTCCTCTTTTGGATACTGTTTTAATCTCGTTGCGAAGGCAAGAACACACACGCCGCCCCTCGGGGCGGCGTGTGTGCAAATGGTGGAGGTGGGGAGAATCGAACTCCCGTCCAAAGAATTACACGCATAGGATTCTACATGGCGTAGCACATCTTGTTTGTTTCGGACGAGCCGCGTAAGAGATGTACAGAATCGCGGCAAGCCCTAGTCCTTATCTTAGGCACGCATCGGACGGTACGTGCCAGTGCTTGAAGATGGTGACGCCTATCCGACCCTATTCAAGCGCTGAGGTCGGAAGGCGGCCGCTTAGGCTATTGCGTAAGCGGGCTGCAAGTCCTTCATCTGGATAGGTGAAAGAATTGCACGTGCTACTTTGTTCGCACTTATTTGTTTGGAGCAGTTTTAAGAGGTGTTCCAACTCTGCCACGCACATATGCGCGTCGTATTCCCTGTCGAAGCCAGTCACCCCCCCTAGAGCGCGCTTCGCGCGCAGGTATCAAAAAAATTGAATCGCTCTCTAGGCGATTGACTGGCGTTATTCGGTTTTCAAAGTCCTGCGTATCCGGCGGGTCTCTTCGCGCTCTTTTATAACATGACGTTTGTCGTGCTTCTTTCTTCCACGCGCGATGCCGATAGAAAGCTTCAGGTTCCTCTTTTTATTATACACCCTAATTGGCACTATTGTCAAGCCCTTTTCGCTCTCCGCAGCCGCGATGCGCGCTATTTCCTTCTTTGCAAGGAGGAGACGGCGAGCTCGCTCGGGGTCGTACTCCTTCGGCGCATTGGCTTGTTGCCACGGCGGGATGGTCGCGCCCACCAAGTAGGCCTCGCCGCCTCGCGCCACTACCCGAGCGCCGCGCAAAGAGCCCTGTCCTGCGCGAAGCGATTTCACTTCAAATCCACGCAATTCCAAACCCGCCTCGATTTCCTCAAGAATATCGAAGTCAAACAACCCGCGCTTGTTATCCAGCAGCGCCATTTCATAACTATATACCGCGACTACCGCGCCCCCTAGAACCTAGTCCCAGGCCTCTAATTCTGTATAATGCCCCGATGGCAGAAATACCCCCCATACACTCGAAGCCCCCGAAGCGGAACGGCAGGAAAGGCAGGGGCCCGCAGGGGCAGGAAGGCCCTTCCATATGGATGCAGCTGGCGATCGCCTTTGCCATTTTCCTCGTACTTTCCGCCGGGTACTCTTTTGTGCGGCAATACGTGGAGGGCGAGGACGAGGAGGTGCCGCTTTCGCAGATCGCGGCTGACATAGTACTCGGGCACGTCGACACCATCACGGTAGAGGGCAACAACATCGAAGCTCTGTACCACGACGAAACGGTCAAGACGTCGCGCAAGGAGAACGAGGCCTCGCTCACGCAGACCCTCGCTAATTACGGGCTCACGCCCGAGCAGATAGCAAGCGTACGCATTGAGGTGCAGGACGAAGGAGGCGCGCGCTTCTGGTTCCTTACGCTCGCGCCGCTTCTTATACCCATCCTTCTTCTCGTGGGCATCATCTGGTTCCTCACGCGGCAGATGCGCGGCGCAGGCATGCAGGCCTTTACCTTCGGCCGCTCGATGGCGCGCTTGGTCTCGCCGGAAGACGAGGTGCAGCGCGTGACGTTCAAAGACGTGGCGGGCGCGAAAGAGGCGAAAGAGGAGCTGACGGAGATAGTTGACTTCCTCAAGAACCCGAAGAAATTCATACAGATAGGAGCGCGCATCCCCAAGGGAGTGCTCCTCATGGGCCCGCCCGGCACCGGCAAAACGCTCCTTGCGCGCGCTGTCGCCGGCGAGGCGGGCGTGCCGTTCTTTTCCATCTCCGGCTCGGAATTCGTCGAGATGTTCGTGGGTGTGGGGGCATCACGCGTTCGAGATCTCTTTTCGACCGCGAAGAAGGCCGCGCCCGCCATCGTGTTCATGGACGAGATAGACGCCGTCGGGCGCGTGCGCGGCTCCGGCGTCGGCGGCGGCAACGACGAGCGTGAACAGACGCTGAATCAGATACTCGTCGAGATGGACGGGTTCGAGCCCAATGAGAAAGTCATCGTCATGGCGGCGACGAACAGGCCGGACGTATTGGACCCCGCGCTTCTGCGCCCGGGACGATTCGACAGGCGTGTCGTCATCGACTTGCCCGACAGGAAGGACCGCGAGGACATATTGAAGACGCACGTGAAGCAAAAGCCCATGGGGCCGGACGTGAACCTGGAGGTTATCGCCGAACGCACGCCGGGCTTCTCCGGCGCCGACCTCGCCAACCTCATGAACGAAGCGGCGATCCTCGCGGCACGCGAAAACAGAAAAGAGATAACGCAGTACGACCTTCTGCGCTCGATAGAGAAGGTGATGCTCGGGCCCGAACGCCGCTCACACGTGTTGAATAAGAAGGAGAAGGAGATAACCGCTTATCACGAAGCGGGGCACGCAATCGTCGCGTCCGTCCTGCCGTATGCCGACCCGGTGCACAAGGTGTCCATCATCAGCCGCGGGCGCGCGGCGGGCTACACGCTGAAGCTTCCGCTTGAGGATAGGCGCATGCAGTCGAGGCGCGAATTCGAGGATGATATCGCGGTCTCCCTTGGCGGCTACATCGCGGAGAAGCTGATTTTCGACGATGTAACTACGGGCGCATCGAACGACCTGCAGGTCCTCACGGCGCTCGCGCGCGACATGGTCACGCGCTACGGCATGTCCGAGAAAGTGGGGCCCATGGCATACGCGGCGAGTGCCGCCAAAGCGCTCTTCGGGAGCGGCATCGAAGGCAACGAGCAGTCCCAGGAGACGGCTTCAAGAATAGACGAAGAAGTGAAGCGTATTGTCACCGATGCGTATAAGCGCGCGGAAGAGGTCATCACGACGCACCGTCCCGCACTCGACGCTATCGCGAAGCTGCTCATCGAAGTGGAGACCATAGAGCGCGACGAATTCGAGAAAATACTCATCGCACACGGCATCGTCCCCAAGAAAAAACAAGACATTGAGCACGCTCCCATAGTGTAGGCGCGTGCGCGGCGCGCTGCCCGCTTGCCTAGAGCGCCTGCTCCTGCACAATGCGACTATGCACGAGCATTTTTCTCATCAAGAGCGGTCAGGCGAGTTGAACGGAAGGCGCGTAAAAGAATTGCTCAAGCGATGTGCGCCGGATCGCCTGCCGCCCGGCTACGGAGAGAAGGGGCACACGGTGGCATCTGCCCTGACGCAGCTTCTGCGGTACAAGGGAGACTTTTCCAAGTGGCCGGACAGATTCGGTTTCAGCGCAGGCGAAGGCGTGTGGTTCGTCGGCATTTCCGACTCGGGCAAGCCGCTGCCGGAGAAACGCGTGGCGCTGCCTTCGTCGCCCGCTAAACTGCTCGAGGCCTACGAGCGGTACCTCGCGGGCGGAGAAGAAGAGGCGCCAAAGAGAAGTAGCGAAGCGGAGAGCGGCAAACGCAGCGAGCTCTCGCAACAAGAGGAAATTGCGCTCGCGCGGCGCGCGGGCAAAGCGGAGCTTGCGGAACTGCGCGATCTTGCGAATGCGGTGCACCGCTTCAGCGACTCGGATAGAAAGCGGCGCGTCTTGGAAATGATAGATGAGCGTGCAGCGAATATCTTGTGGGAGACCGTACGAATGACTCGGCGCGATCTGCCGGCAACGCTGCAGCTTGCGGCATACATTGCGCGGTTCCCCTTTCGCGGCGGGGAGAAAAGAAGAGAGATACTTTTTGCGCTGGCGCGCAAGCCGCTGCAGGATGCCTCGCTTGAGGGACTGCGCACCGCACATGCAAAGATCTCACGTGACGAGTCGATCGGCTCAGCCGAAAAGCAGGCCATGTACCTTGTGCTGGACTGGCAAGCTGAATCTCTGTTCAAACACACCATCGAGGCTCCGGGCGTTACGCTTGCCGAGTTGCCCATCATCCTGGGGGACATCCGGAGGTTTCCGTTCCGGTCGCCGGATGCGAGAGGGAAAGCGCTCGAGCATGTTGACGTGGCAGCCGCCGATCGATTCATTCAGCGCATCCGCACGGAGTGGGATCCGCACGCCGTGCGGAACATCCGGGCCGAGGTACGAGGGTATCCGTTCGCGTACGAGGAGACGCGGGCGTTCATACTCGCGAATTTCCCGCAGGCGGGCTAAACGATGAACCGATAGCTATGGCGAATATAACAATAGAAGGACGCATTGCGACGCACGATGCAAAGCCGTTCCGCGGGCGGATCGATATTGACGAGAAAACAGGGCTCATCAGCAGCGTGGCGCAGGCCGCCAAACGCGGCGGAAGGCCGGCGGCGCATGTGTATGGCGACGAGTGCCTCATATTTGCCGGCTTCGGCGACGTACACATCCATGCGCGCGAGGACGACACGGGCAAGCAAAACTATAAAGAGGAATATGCGACTGCTGCAAACGCCGCGCTTGGGGGCGGCGTCGTGCATGTGTGCGCGATGCCGAATACGCCGAACCCTGTTGTCGGCAAAAGCCAGTTTGCGTGGCACCGTTCGCGCGTCGGCACGCTGAGGCATGCCGTGTCGATATTGAACTACGTCGGCATCGATGCGAAGACGAAGCCGCTCGGAAAGCCCGGCGAGCACATGTACAAACTCTATTTCGGAAAGTCCGTCGGCACACTCACGGTGACGTACGCGGGCGAGCTGGATGAAATACTCTCGCGCTACAAGGGTCACAATATTTCTTTCCATGTTGAGTACGAGCCGATAGTGCAGGCGCACGCCCATGGGAAGACGCACACCGAGAGGCGGCCGGCCGAGTGCGTCAACGAGGGACTGCGCCTGCTTCTGCCGCTTATCGAGAAACACGGCATACGCGCGAAGCTGTGCCACTGGTCGACGGGCGGGGAGAGTTTCGAGATGATAGCCGAATACCGCGCGCGCGGCTGCGATATCGTTCTCGAGGTTTCGCCCCTGCACCTTTTGTTCGATACCTCGATGACCGACCAGGACCCTTCGCTCTGGCTCAAAATACAGATGAATCCCGCGGTGCAATCGCCCGAGCACCGCCGTGCGCTGATACGCGCTCTCAAGGAGGGTTTTATCCAGTTCTTGGCAACGGATCACGCGCCCCACACCGTGGAGGAGAAGCACTCGGCCTTCGCGAAGTTCCGGCAGCCGGAGCACGCCCGCGCTCTGAAGGGCATGAGGGTACATGCTATGGGCAACAAGGAGCTTGCGGAGGCGGTGCGAGCGAAGGACGAGGCGCTTTTTCTCGAGACATGTTGCGAGAACAACCAAAGCGGCGCGCCATGGCTCGACACCTACGGACTCGTGTGCGCCTGGCTCATCAACGAGCACGGCTTTACGCCGCAGGAGGTTGCGCGTGCCGCCGCGTTCAACCCGGGGCGGTTCGTCAACGCGCACCTGAAGCGGCAGTTCCCGCGCACTAATTTCGGCAAAGGGTTCGGAGAGGTGAAAAAGGGTTTTATGGGTTCGCTCACGGTGTTGAATGTGAAGAAAAAGACCCGCATAACGCGCGACATGCTCAAGACGAAAGTGGGCTGGTCGGCGCTCGAGGGCCGCATAATGCCCGGCGCGGTGGAGGCAGTGTTCATCCGCGGCAAGCGCTAGCGTCTCGCGCAGAGTGTATACTGGGCGCTAATGCAGCATTTCATAGAGACGCAGCAGTTCACGAAGGAATCGCTCACGGAGCTATTCAAGCTCTCCTCCTCTTTGGAGGGCGCGCGCGAACGCTCGCTCGAGGGAAAAATCCTCGCGACCCTCTTTTACGAACCGTCGACGCGGACAAGGCTTAGTTTCGAGTCCGCGATGATGCGCCTGGGAGGCAACGTCATCTCCGTTGAGAGCGCGCGGGAAACGTCCTCGGACGTAAAAGGCGAGACGCTCGAAGACACCATACGCATTATCGGCCAGTACGCGGATGCCATCGTCCTCCGCCATCCCGAGATCGGCTCGGCCGCTCGCGCCGCCACGGTGTCGAAAGTTCCCATCATCAACGGCGGCGATGGTGCGGGCCAGCATCCGACGCAGGCGCTGTATGATCTGTATACCATCGAGCGGGAGGTCGGCCGCATAGACGGCATCCATGTCGCCATTGTCGGGGATCTCAAGCACGGGCGCGCCGCGCGCTCCATTTGCTACCTCCTCGGCAAGTACGACGTGCGCATGACATTCGTCTCCCCGCCGGAGCTTAGAATGCGCGACGATATCAAGGAGTACCTTGCGGAGCATGAGGTCCCGTACAGCGAGGTTGAGCGCCTCGACGGCGTAATGCGCGAGGCCGATGTCGTGTACCAGACGCGCATCCAAAAGGAGCGGTTCGCATCCCCCGAAGAATATGAGCGCCTCAAGGACGTGTATGTGATAGACCGCGCGCTGGCGGATTCAATGAAAGAGGGGGCCATCATCATCCACCCGCTCCCGCGCGTAGGCGAAATCGCAGAAGATGTGGACGATTCGCCGCACGCGGTGTACTTTAAGCAAGTTGGGTACGGCGTGACGGTGCGAATGGCCATACTTAAGACGATATTGGGCGGCGAGTCGGACATCCTGCGACCGCCCGCCATCTAGAGCGGCGTCCATACTATGCGCAGTGAACACGGAAAGAAATCATTGGACATGCATCGAAAAACGCGAGGGCAGTTTCGGAGCGCTCCCGCCGTCGTGGTGCGCAACAGAAAAGAGCTCTCGCTTGCATACACGCCGGGCATAGCCGCCGTTTCTTCCTATCTGGCGAAAAAGCCGCACGAGGCGCGGAACTACACGATGAAAGGCCGCACCATCGCCGTCGTATCCGACGGCTCCGCGGTTTTGGGTCTGGGAAATGTCGGGCCGTACGCCGCGCTTCCCGTCATGGAAGGCAAGACGACGCTCTTTAAAGCGTTCGCGGGCGTGGATGCGGTTCCGCTCGTGCTCTCCACGCAGGACGCAGACGAAATAGTGGAGACGGTCGTGCGCATCGCGCCCGCCTTTGGCGGCATTAATCTCGAGGATATCGCGGCGCCGAAATGTTTCGACATCGAGCGGAAACTTATCGAACGGCTCGATATCCCCGTCATGCACGACGACCAGCATGGCACCGCCATTGTCGTTCTCGCGGGACTGGTGAATGCGCTCAAGGTGGTCGGCAAAACGCTCGCGCGCATTCGTATCGTCATTGCCGGCGCAGGCGCAGCGGGAGCGGCGACGGCGCATATGCTCCGCGCCGCCGGCGCGCGCGATATCATCGTGCTCGATCGGAAGGGTATCATCGGCCGAAAGAGAAAAGACCTCTCGCCTCACAAGAAAGAGCTTGCGCGATTCACGAATCCTTCCGGGCTCTCGGGCGGATTGCGCGAGGCGCTTGAAGGAGCCGACGTGGTGATTGGGGTCTCCGGTCCGGGGCTTCTCAGGGCTGCGGACATTCGCCGCATGGCGGAGGGTGCCATCGTCTTCGCGCTTGCGAATCCCGTGCCGGAAATAATGCCGGAAGAAGCGCGCCGCGGCGGCGCGGCCGTCATCGCGACGGGCCGCTCGGATTATCCGAACCAGCTCAACAACTCACTTGCGTTCCCCGGCGTATTTCGCGGCGCGCTCGACCACCGCGTTCGCCGGATCACGCAGGCGATGAAAGTGTGCGTTGCGAAAAATCTCGCCGCACTCGTAAAGCGCCCCACGGCGGAGAAAATACTCCCCGACATGTTCGACAAGCGCATCGTCCCTGCGGTCGCCCGGGCGATGAAAGGGTAAGCCCGCAGTTGCGAGGATAGGAGCGGTTTGTTCATGAGAGTAAGGGTAATAAGCATGTTGATAAATAACTAAAACGTGACACGAACCGTGGCATACTAAGTGCTATAATTGTATTCAGTATGGCAAGACGGGCTGATCATCAAAAGGCAGTTTTGTTGCGAAAGCAGGGGAAAAGTTACAATGAAATAAAAGAAATATTAGGCATTGCAAAAAGTACACTCAGCGGGTGGTTGCACGATTACCCCCCTCTCGGGTGACCAGGTAAAGCGGCTTAGTGACAAGAATTCGCAAAGGGTAGAGCGCTATAGAGAAACGTGTAGAAACAGGCGTGTGCGCACGTTGAGTGCTGCATATAATCGTGCGCGTGAGGACATAGGGAACTTTTCCGAACGAGAACTCTTTATTTCGGGCCTATTTTTGTACTGGGCAGAGGGTACGAAATGCTACGACACGTCGACTGCGCTCGCCAACACGGACCCTGTAATGCTGCGCTTCTTTGTCAGCTGGCTTCTCTTCCTTGGCGTCCCAAAACAAAAAATCCGTGCACGCTTACATTTGTACAAGGATATGGACGAGCAGCAGGAACTCCAATATTGGTCTAAACAACTCGGCTTACCGGTAACTAGTTTCCGACGCTCTTACATAAAATAATCAAATCGTTCCGATATCACATATCAAAAAGGAGGACACGGACACGGTACCTGTAACATATCCTACGGCAATCGAGCACTGAATGACTATGTGCTGGAGGGCATAAAATATATTAGGCAAAGTGGCATTGTAAAACTTCCTCATCTGCACTAAGGTTTAGGGGCTGCGCCCGTAGCTCAATGGTAGAGCGGTCGCCTTATATGCGATTGGCTGGGGGTTCGAGTCCCTCCGGGCGCACAAAAAAGAGTCGAGAATTGTAGTGTTTTGTAACCGCGCGGAAAAGCTGTATTGTTACCTCATGAAGGTGTTTTCGGGGGTGGCGCAGAGAGGCGAGGGGCGGGCCGGAAGCCTGGGTTTTCCCACCGCGAATATACCCCTCGGCGAGAGCGTCCTCTCGGGCGTGTACGCCGGACGCGTCGAGGTGAAGGGCAAGCGCTACGACGCGGCCATCTTTGCCGACCAGAACCGCGGCATTCTGGAAGCGTACCTTCTTGATTTCTGGGGCGAATTGTACGGGCAGGAGATGACGATAGAGCTCGGGGAGAAGTTGCGCGACGCGAAAAGTTTTGCGAACGACGACGAACTGCGAGCGGCGATAACAGCGGATGTGGAGCGGGTGCGCGCCTTGGCGCCGGCCGCGACACGGTAAGGATTCGATCATGTTCACGGGAATTATCGAAGCGCAGTCGAAAGTGTTGATGTCTGAAAAGCGCGGCAATAATCGGGCGGTGCATATCGCGAAGCCCGCCGGTTGGACGCTCGAGCCGGGACAGAGCATCTCGATAGATGGCATTTGTTCGACGGTCGAAGCGGCCGGCGGCTCGTTTTTCGAAGTCGAGTTCATGCACGAGACACTAAAGAAAACGACCGCCGGCTTTTTCAAGAAGGGGACGACGGTAAATCTCGAGCGGCCGCTCAAGGTCGGGGGGCGCCTGGACGGGCATTTTGTCCTCGGCCACGTTGACGCGCGCTGCCCGGTATCGAAAGTGCCGCTGCGCACGGCCGCCAAAGAGCTCGCTGTCCGCGTACCGGCGGAGCTCTCGCGCCTCATAGTGCCGCGCGGCTCTGTCACGTTCAACGGCGTCGCGTTGACCGTTGTGAAATGCGACAGGAGCGTATGCACGGTCGCGCTCATTCCCTACACGCTTTCGAAGACGAATCTCGGTACGCTTCGACCCGACGACATGGTAAACGTCGAGGTGGACGTCATTGCGCGGTACGTGGCGGCGCGGCGCCGCTCGTGATACGGTGCGCCTATGCAGCGCAAAGAGTACGCACGCAAAAAGAAGACGGGCGACGCCTCCGGCCTCTCGGTAGGAGTGGTCGTGTCCGAATTCAATCACGACATCACGGGCGGGCTCCTCGAGGGCGCGCTTGATACGCTCCGCGCGTGGAAGGTGGCGGAGCGCAGTATAGCTATCGTGCGCGTACCGGGCAGCTTTGAAATACCGCTTGCGTGCCGGAATCTCCTCAAAGGCAGGAAGAAGCTTGATGCAATAGTCGCACTCGGCTGCGTCATCAAAGGAGAAACGAAGCACGACGAGTACATCTCATCCGCAGTGTCTCAGGCGCTGATACGCCTCATGCTCGACACGGGGGTTCCTATAGGGTTCGGCATCATCACGCCGAATTCCCTTGCGCAGGCGAAGGCGCGCTCGCGCGGCAAGGAGAATAAGGGGCGGGAAGCCGCCGCCGCCGCCCTCTTGATGGCGCTTCTCGGGCGCACCACGGCGAGGTAGCAAACGAGGGAGCATTCCACAGCCGCAGGTTGCGCCGCGGCGGCTGCATGCGACAATGCAGGGGTCATGAGACGAATGGCAGGCATCGCGGCTGTTGCTCTACTTGCCGCTTCTCCCATTTTTGCCGGTGCTCTTACCATCGACGAGCTCCGAGCGCAGGTTACGGCACTCCTTGCGCAAATAGAGGCGCTGCAGCAGCAGCTTGCCGCCACGACCGGAGCGCCCGCACAAACGACTGGAACGAGTACGACCACGGGGGCGACCGGAACTGCGCAAGGGACGAGTGGTGCTGTTGCGTGCCCGCAGATAAGCCGCTCGCTCCAATTTGGCTCGACCGGCGACGATGTGAGCCGCCTGCAGCGCTACCTCGCGCTAGACCCTGCTATTTATCCGGAGGCGCTGGTAACCGGCTACTACGGCGCACTGACCGAGGCCGCGGTCAAACGCTGGCAAGCAAAGCACTTCGTCGTCTCCTCGGGTACGCCCGCCTCGACCGGCTGGGGTGTTGTGGGGCCGCGCACGGCCGCGGTCTTGGCGATCCAATGCCCGCCAGGCACTGTCGCCGGAGGCACGGGCAGCGTCGGGGGATTCATCAAGGTGACGCCGATAACGGGTCCCGCTCCCCTGACCGTAACCATAGAGGCGACGGTCAACACGCCGAGATCCTGCAATGCGCCCGCGTATCAGCTTGATTTTGGAGACACGACGTCACCCGCCCAGATACAGGTTCCTCAGGGTAATTGCAATGAGCGCACGCAGGTCGTGACGCACCAATACACAAAACCCGGCACCTACACCGTCACGTTGCGTGCGGGAAGCCACCAAACCTCGGCCACGGTAACGGTGACGGGCTCCGCGCAGCAACCCGATGCCGATATGCTGAACGCGACGCCCACGGCCGGCTCGAGCCCGCTCGCGGTCGTGTTCTCGGGGTTCGTGAACGCGGCGGGCGAATGCAACCCTCCGGAATACAAAATCGACTTCGGCGACAATCAGAGCGTCGTCGTGCCGGTGCAGGGGTGCGCTGCGCATTCCTACAGCGTCACGCACTTATACGGCGGAGGCAACTTCATCGCGCGCCTGTATCGCGGCGGCACGGAGATAGCGACGCGCTCCATCTCCGTGTCAGGCACCTCCGAGACGGATATGGCGCAATTTTCCGTGACGCCGGGATCAGGCGGAGACCCGAAACAAGTACGTGTCGAGTTTGACCTATCCACCTCGTGCACCGGTTACGAGCTCGACTGGGGAGACGGTTCATCGAAAGAGACGCAGGCGCAGGGGACCTGCGAAGGAAGCAGCGTGACCAAGCAGTTTACGCATACGTATACCGACACGGGCTCGTACACCATCACCCTCAAGCGCGGCACGAACCTCTCGCTTGTCGATACTGCAGCGCTCGTTATCTCCGAGTAGACCGGCTACTCCGCGTGGAATTGCCCCGCTTCCTCGAGGCGGCGCCTGAGTGCCGCATGCGCCGAAAGGGCAGGGTCGCGTTCGATAAGCGCTGATGCTTCCTCGCGCGCCGCGCGTATGAGCTTGATGTTTTGCAGCGCTTCCATGCCGAGGTCCGTCATGCCCCATTGGCGCCGGCCGAGAAGGTCCCCGGCGCCGCGCGTCTCGAGATCCTTCTCCGCAAGCACGAAGCCATCGGTCGATTTCTCCAGCGCGCGCAGCCGCGCGAGTGACGCGCTTCCATTTGTTTCGGGCAGGAGAAAGCAGTACGGCGGGTGCGACGAGCGCATGACGCGTCCGCGCAGCTGATGGAGCTGGGCGAGGCCGAATCGCTCGGCGCCCTCGATGAGAATGACGGTCGCGTTGGGCACGTTCACACCGACCTCGACGACGGACGTTGCGACCAGTATATCCAGCTCGTGATCCGCAAAACGCGCCATCGCCTCATCTTTTTCGGCGGGTTTCATAGCGCCGTGCAGAAGCCCGATGCGATGCTTCGGGAACACATCGGCGGCGAGCCGCTTCGCCTCGGCCTTCGCTGATTTTGCCTGCAGCGCATTCGCCTTCTCGGGGTCGGGCTCTTCGATGCGAGGGCAAATGACATATGCCTGTCGTCCAAGCGCGAGCTCTGCGCGGATCTTTTCGTACGCTTCCTGCCGCCCTTCGCCCGTGTTCTTTACAATGCGCGTGGTGATAACGGCGCGGCCGGGCGGCAGCTCGTCGAGCACGGAGAGGTCGAGGTCGCCGTAGAGCGTGAGCGCGAGCGTGCGGGGAATGGGCGTTGCGGTCATCGAGAGAAAGTGCGGCGCAACGCTCTCTTTTTTTGCGAGCGCGCGCCGCTGCGCCGTGCCGAAGCGGTGCTGTTCGTCCACGATCGCGTACGCGAGGTGCTTGAAACGCACCGTCTTCTGGATGAGCGCGTGCGTGCCGACTACCATCGCTATCTCGCCGTTCTCGACCCACTTTAAAAGCTGTGCGCGCGAGATGCTCGTCGCCTGCCCGGGCGAAGATTTCGAGGGGAATTTGCGGCAGCCGCTGCCGGTGATGAGCGCGATGGAGATGGGCAGCTCGCGAAAGAACTCTATGAACGAGTTGAAGTGCTGCGTCGCGAGGATCTCGGTCGGCGCCATGTACGCGACCTGCAGCGTGCCGAAATCTTGCCCGAGCGGGCGGCTTTTAACGACCGCGTAGCTTGTCGCTGCGGCTACCGCCGTCTTTCCGCTTCCGACGTCCCCCTCGAGGAGGCGCGCCATCGGGTGAGGGCGAGCGAAGTCCGAGACAATGTCGCGTATTGCGCGCTTCTGGGCGGCCGTCAGGGAAAAGGGGAGGCTTGCGGTGAACGTGTCTGCCAAGCGGGCGCCGTCTTTGATACAGAATGAAGGAAGGGAGTCATTTTGCCGCCGCTCAAGGGCGCGCGCGACGTTAATGGCGAATATTTCCTCAAAGGCGAACCGTTTGCGTGCTGCCTTTGCGTGCGCCTCTGTGTTGGGCGCGTGTATGGCTCGAAGGGAGGATTGAAGCGACGGAAGCGAGTACTTCTCACGGACGTCGTCGGGGAGCGGGTCGATGAGGCGCTCGAGCGCCCCGCTTTGCATAACGCGCTCTATTGCATGACGGAACCAGAGCGAGGTGATACCGCGGCTCTCGGGATACACAGCAAAGAGCGCCCCCTCCGCCTCCTTGTACGGTGCGCGAGGCCTCGAGAGGAGAGGGCTTTTCACCGGATCGGCGGCCTCGACGTGCGGATTCGCAAGGTAGGGCTTGCCTCCCTTGCCGGAAATGGCACCGACCGCTTTGACGAACATCCCTTCGGAGAATTTCTTCGCGAGGTACGGCTGGTGGAACCACATGACTTTAATGGAGCCGCTTGAGTCGCGTATAACGGCCTCGCCGACCGGTATCCTGCGCTTCCATGAGCGGCGCGTGTCGAGATTACCGATGGTGCCGTATATGGTAGCTTCGCTGCCGGCGACAAGACCGGCAATGGGAGATTCCTCTCCGGCGGCTTCGTAGCGGGAGGGAAAGTGCCGCAGGAGGTTCTCGACGGTGTGGATGCCGAGCCGCCGCAGCGCAGCGCGCTGAGGCGGCGTCAGCCGAAACAGCTTTTCCAGCGCGTCCGATGGCTCCATGCGAGCAGTATAGCGGGCACCCCGAGTTATACACAGGCGGCGGGAGGAACCCATCTTGCGCCGTGCGCGGGTGTCGGTACTATAGCGATGTTTAATCGTTAGGAAGCTTTACATCGTATGATGAATGACGATGACGAGAAGGATTTACCGGAAGGGGAACAGCTTGATGAGAGCGACGACGCGGAAGGCGAGGATGAGGTAGCCGACGGAGACGTGCTCGCCGATGCGGACGTTAAAGAGTCCTGGGAATAACACACATTGAGATATAGGCGCGCCCCACATCCACAGGATGTGGGGCGCGCCCTATTGCGCGCGGACGGATGCTCGCTATCATGCGTCCATGAACTCGGCCGCGCACGCGCTTCTTCAGTATCTCGGCACCGTTGCCGCTGTTTTTCTCACCGTTACGATCGTGCCGGGCGTATCGGTTGATAGCGGGCTCACGATGCTGCTCGTAGCGCTCGTCTGGTCCGTTATCGTCATCGTCATACGGCCCATCCTGCAGATACTTACGCTCCCTATCACGATAGTCACGTTCGGGCTCTTTGCGTTCGTGCTCAATGCGCTCCTCTTTTGGGCGGTGGCGCTCATCGTACCCGGTTTCGTTGTTGCGGGCTTCTGGTCCGCGCTTCTCGGCGCGGTGGTGCTCTCCCTTTTTAACTGGCTCATCAGCAAGCTGCTGTAGCGCAGGGAGCGGCCCGCTTCGCGGCAAATAGCGCTTCTTCGACGCGAACTAGTGCCGGTGCATGTGCACGTGCGGCTTTTCCGCCTCTTCGCCCGGCGGTGTCTCCTTGCCGCGGCGGTGCACCAGCATCCACACGGCGATGAGCGTCGTAATGGGAACGGCAAGGACGATACCCGTCGAGCCGATGACGGTGCGGATGATTTCCGTTGCGAAGAGCTCCCGATTCACCGTCACGGCGAGATCCGCCGATGCGTTTACATAGAGGAGCAAGAGGGGGAGCGACGCGCCGACGTAGGCAATGGCGAGTGTGTTCACCAGCGCGCCGATGTGTTCGCGCCCGATGCGGATGGCGCGCGCGTAAATCGTGCGCTTCGAGAGATGCGCTCCGGCGCGGTGCAGTTCCTCGACGGCGACCGCCTGGCCGATGGCCGCGTCGTACAAGACGCCGAGGAGCCCGATGATGATGCCGCCGAGAAGGAGTCCCGCAAGGTCAAGTGAACCACGCAGGCCGAAAGTGAGGTATATCGCTTCGTCGGAGGCCGTTCCGGTGAGCCGCGTCCATGCCATCGCCGCCGTTGCGAGCGCACCGGTGAGCGATATGGCAAGTATCATGCCGAGCACGGCGGCGGTCGTTGTCCTGTTCACGCCATGCGTTATGTATGAGCCGAGGATGACTATGAGCGAGGCGACGGCTATCGATACGAGAACGGGCGGGTAGCCCGCGAGAATACCCGGAAGGAGCAGATACGTGATGAAAAAAAGCGATACCGCGAGCGCGAGGAGGCCGCGCAATCCTTGCAGGCCGCCGAAGGCGATGACGGCGATGATAAAAAGGGCCGTAAAAAACACGAGCGCCGGCGTTCGGTCCGGTTCGTACACTGAGAAGGTCTCCGTATCGTATATAACGTCGCGCGTGTGCAGAAGGTAGAACTTCTCTCCCTCGCGCAAACTCAGGTAGTCATTTTCGATGGTAACAATTTCGCCGGCGCGCTCCCCGGAGAGCAGCTCTACGCGGAGCGTCTGGCGCGTCGCGAGCGTATCGGTGCCCGGTATGAGCGTCTCTTCCTGCGATACGACCGCGACGACGCGCGCGAGGAGGAATTCCTGCTCGTCGAATACGAGTTCCTGCGCGGCGAGCGCCGCAGGGGCGAAGAGAAGCAGAATGACGGCGAGCGCCGCGGCAGCGGCGCGAGGAGCGGCACGTACGGTGTTCATGGGACGAAGTGTACCGCGCAGCGGGCACGAATACAAAACCCTGTTCAGGTAGCACTGAGGGGCGACACCTAGCATCTAGAGATAACATCAAGAGGCAACACGTGGAGGTAACACCTGGAGGCGACACCAAGAGGTAACACTTGGAGGTAACACCTAAAACCTCACCTAACACCTAGAGGTGACGGATTTTAACCAAACACTTTCCACCCCCCCCAGCACATGCTACGTTGACGCTATAGCGTCAAGTTAGACTATAGCGGGGTGTGCCCGTGCCGCGCTGATGCGCGGCACGGGCAGGGTGTAGGCGGCTCTACGCTGCTCTCGCGGCGGAGGCACAATCACGACAAGTACCGAAGAATTCAAGAGAGTGGTCCGAGACGGACGCAAACCGTTTCGATTTTCCGAGTACGCGCTTCTCCAGCCCCTCGACGGCGCACTCGCCTACGTCCTCAAGTTCGCCGCAGCCGCGGCACACGAGGTGATGATGGTGGGCGCGGTGCGCGAATTCCCACGACGCACTCGTACGGTCGACGCCAATGCGTTTGGCAAGACCCGCCTTCTCGAGCGCGTCCATGGCGCGATACACGGTGACGAGGTCCATGCCGCGGCCCGCGCTGCGCCGGAGCTCGGCCGCCTTCAGCGGCTTGTGCGTGGCGCACAGCGCATTGAGAAGCGCGACGCGCGCGGCCGTTGCGCGCAAACCTGCTTCTCGCAAGAGTGAGGAAGAGTCACGGGCAGGTGCCATGGGTGCAGTATATGCTTATGCAAGTCATTTGCAATAGGGAGCCGGATGAGCTAGACTATCCCGCATGACCATTGCCGTTATTTTGATCGCCGCGTTCGTTATCATGCTCGCCTCGCTCGCGGGCGTTCTATTTACCTTTAAGGCGCTCGGGACGTGGATGCATCTGCGCCTCGCCTACCTGACGACCTTCGCCGCCGGGGTGCTCGCCGTCCTCGTGTGGCACCTTTTTGAAGAGGCGCTTCATGAGGGTGAAGGATGGCTTGTCGCTCTGTCAGCGCTCGGCGGCGTGGCAATACTCGAGCTTTTGCGGCGCTTTCTGCCGGGGGCCGATGCGCACCATCACCACGAGGCGCCGATGGATCACGCACACACAGGCATCGACGGCAGACGGCTCCTCGTGAGTGACTCGTTCCACCATATAACGGACGGTTTTCTCATCGTCCCCGCCTTTCTTGTCGACTGGCGGCTTGGCGTTGCTGCATCGGTCGGCATATTCCTCCATGAAGTCGTGTTGCAGATCGCGCAGTTCTTTATTTTGAAAGAAGCCGGCTATTCGAACAGGCGCGCGCTTGCACTGAATTTCGCCGTGGCGTCTACGCTCCTCATCGGCGTATTTCTCTCCCTCGCTCTTTCCGCCTTCGAGACGCTGCTGGTCATACTCACCGGTATCGCTGCGGGCGGATTTCTATGGGTCATTGCGCGCGACTTGGTCCCGCACGCTCTTGTGGCGGCGCGCGCGCACGGCGCATGGGCGCGGCATGCCGGCGCTGCGCTTCTCGGCGTCTTTCTCATGGTGGGCGCGGGGGCGCTTGTGCCGCATGAGCTCCACGAAGAGATAGGGCACGAAGGCGAGCATCATGAAGAAGAGGTGAATGAAGGCCTTGCACACGAGTCGGCATAGCGGGTAGAGTGCCCTTCATGCGATCGTGGGCTGCACTCTGTACGGCGCTTGTGCTTGCCCCGGCGCTTTTTGCCCATGCGCACTCTGAAGAAGAGCGCACCATCCGGATGACGGCCGAAGGGTATGTGCCCTCGATCATCGAAGTGCACGCCGGGGACACCGTCATTTTCATAAACGACGATACGCGCGAGCATTGGCCGGCGTCGAACATCCACCCGACGCACTCCGTGTATCCGGATTCTTCCATCAGCAAGTGCGGCACGGACGAGGAGCACGAAATTTTCGACGCGTGCCGGCCGATGCAGCCGGGCGAGGTATACGAGTTTACCTTCGAGCACCCGGGCGTGTGGCGCTGTCACGATCATATTAATCCGAACGAGACCTGCGCCATTACCGTTCTCGGCGAGGAGGGCGATTCGGGCGCGCGCTCCGAGCGTGGCACGCTCGCCGCCCTTTGGGACCGCGTGCGCATCGCGTTTGCACGGGCATACTATGCACTCTTTCCGCGCGCGCTTGATGCGAAATTCAGCAAGATAGACATGCGCGAGGCGGCCGGGGACGAGCGGAGCGTGCGCGCTCTTCTCATCGCCGCCGGCCCGGAGCGCGTCATGCGAGAGCTCCTCGCATCCTCCGGCGAAGGCACGTTGTGGGATTGCCATCAGGAGGCGCACGTCGTCGGCAAGGCGGCGTACGAGCTCTACGGCGCGGAGGTATTTCGCCGCGGTTCGATGGAGTGCCACTCGGGCTTCATTCATGGCGCGATGGAAACCTTCCTATCGCAGCAGGGCACTGCGGATCTGGCCGAGAAGATAGGGGAGCTGTGCGCGGCGTTCCCGTCCTCATTCGGCATATTCGAGTGTTTGCACGGCGTGGGGCATGGCGTGATGGCCTACCAGAACTACGATTTGCCTGCCGCGCTTGAGGAGTGCGGCAAGCTTGAGACGGATTTTGACCGGAGCAGTTGCTACGGCGGCGTATTTATGGAGAACATCGTCGCGGCGCAAGGATTCGGCGCGAATCCCGACCACGAAACGGAATGGGTGTCGTGGAGCGACCCGCACTTCCCGTGCAATACCGTTTCAGAGGACGAACAGGTCCTGACGCAGTGCTACCTGATGCAGACATCATGGATGCTGACCATCGCCGGGTACGATTTCGAGGCGGTGGGACGGCAGTGCGCCGCTGCGCCGAGCGCCATGCGCGCAACATGCCACGTATCGCTGGGGCGAGACATCGCCGGCTACACGCAGCGGAACACGGAGCGAATACTTGAGCTGTGCGCCGTCGCGTCCCCGGCGGCACACCGGAGCGATTGCGTCGTCGGCGCGCTCAACGTCGTTCTTGATTTTGCCGGCGGCGTGACGCCGCTTGCGCATCAGCTGTGCGAGGCCGCGACGGGCGAGGCGGCGGCGCGATGCCGCGCGACGCTCGAAGCCCGCGAGACGGAGTTTTAGAGCGACGCGGGATTGATGCGCATCAGCTTGTCGTCGCCCGCGCGCGGCGTCCCGCGCCCGTCGAGGTTCGAGGTGGTGATGTAGAGAAATCCATCCGGGCCGACGCGTACGGTGCGGATGCGCCCGAACGAGCCCGCAAAGTGCTCGCGCAGCTCGACGACCCGCTCGCCCTCCAAAACGGCTTCGTAGAGTGTCTCGCCGCGCAGGCCTCCGAAGAAGAGCGAATTGCCGAGTATTGCCGCGGAGGCGGGAGCCCACGTGGTGCGCGCGCCCGAGTGAAGGATGGGCGCGCGCATGCCCGCGCGCCTCTCATCTCCCTCTATCTCCGGCCAGCCGTAATTCGCGCCGCGCTCGATAAGGTTTATTTCGTCGAAGCCGGAAAGGGCGCCGGAGCGGCCGTGCTCGGTGCTCCAGAGCCGCCCAGCTTCATCCCACGCGAGTCCTTGGGGGTTGCGATGCCCCCAGGAGTACACCGCCGTACCGTATGGATTGCCGGGCGCGACGCCGCCGTCGGCTCTGACGCGCAGTATCTTTCCTGCAAGTGAGTTCCGCTCTTGGGAGAGCGTGCGTCTTCCCGCGTCGCCCGTGGTGATGTACAGATGCTGGTCGGGCCCGAACGCTATACGGCCGCCGTCGTGGTAGGAGGCGCCGGGTATGTCGTCGATTATGACGGTGCGGTCGGAGAGCGTGCCGCTTTCAAATCGGAAACGCTCCACGCGGTTTACCGTGCCGCTCGGTGCGGTCGCGGTGAGGTATAGGTACAGGAGCCGGTTATCTGCGAACGCAGGGTGAAGGGCGATGCCGAGAAGGCCTCCTTCGCCGCCCGTCCGAACGCCCTCGATAGGCAGCGCCCGGCGGCTGCCATCTGCCGCAATGTGGATGAGGCGCCCTGCGCGTTCGGTGACGAGGTAGCCCCCCTCGGGTAAAAACGCCACATCCCACGGTATCTCGAGGTTGTCGGCGATTACCTCGACGTCCGGGACAGGCGTTTCGTTCTCGGTGGATGCCGTGCCGCCATTAAATGCGGGTAGCGCACGGGTCGGCTCAGGAGTACGTCCGGCAAGGAATAAGAGCACGACCGCGCCAAGCACAAGGAGAGCGGCTACGAGAAGCATTTTTGAAGACATACGGCCTCAAGGTCGAGTATACCCGCTCGTCCGGTAAAAAAGAAAGAATCGGCTTCGAATATCTACTTCGGAGAGGGAGGGATGCGGCGAAGAGCTCGTTTTGACCCCGTCGAATCAAAACTCCTCTCGGCCCTGCTCGCGCCGCCCTGCGTGCTCGCGGGGACCCCGGCGCTCGCCTTCGAATCCCTCCCCATACTCGAAGCTGTTCCAAATAGAACGCTTCGCGTTCTCTTGGACATCTGCGGAGAGGGAGGGATTCGAACCCTCGGAGCCCTTTTGAGGCTCAGCACATTAGCAGTGTGCTGCATTCGACCACTCTGCCACCTCTCCTTTCATGTAGCTTCTAGCTGCTAGGGTACTAGCTTCTAGAGGTTAAAAAATACCACAAACAGACGATATCTCCATGCCCTGGCGGTGCCCTGTTGGCATGACAGTTGTCTCCGTGCTCGATTGCGTGCTCGCCGCGGTGTACGTCAGTGCGCACGAGCTCATGCATGACAGTCGGCATTTATCTCATGCACCGCATTACCCGTGTGAGCCACTATGCTTGCGAAAACCGCATATACTCCTCCCATGTCCGGCCGGACATGGGAGGAGTATATGTTCTGAAGGGTGGCTACTGTGCACTCGTATGCGCTCGCTATTTGGCAATAAGTAGGCGTTAACTGCCGAGAGTATGTACAGGCAAGAAAGGGGTTACAGGCGGGGTGCCCCCGTGCAGGTACGCGAGGTTCGTTTTGCGCGAACGCAAGGTTTATGCGTGCGCCAAGGCGAAGAGGGAGACGGTGGCGCCGGCGCGCTCGAGCGGCCGCGCGGCTTCAAGCAGTGTAGCGCCGGTCGTGGTGACGTCGTCTATGAGAAGTATGTGTGCGCCTTCGACGAGCGCCGCGCTCGGCACCGCGAACGCACCGGCGACGTTTTTGAGGCGTGCATCGCGGGTGAGGCGGGTCTGCGGAAGAGTATCGCGCGTGCGCGCGAGCGCCTCCGGCGCGTAGCGAGAGAGCGACCCGTTTCGAAGCTCCGCAGGCAAGCGCTCCAGCACGCACTCGACTTGGTTGTAGCCGCGCACGCGCGCACGCGCGCCGTGGAGTGGCACGGGTACAAGCAGTGTACGGCGCGCAGAGAAGCGGCGCAGGTCGGCAAGCTCCTCAAAGAGATACCCTGCGAGCGCATCCGCAAGGAGCGTCGCCGCCGGCGCGCTGCGGTCGTACTTGAGAGCGCGGATGGCATCCTCCACGGCGCCGCGTCTATACGCGAACAGTGTCGCAATTTCCCTTCCAAACGCGAAATGTATCGCGGGCTCCGGGGCAAGGTCGTCTGCGCCGTAGCGCGCGGCGCGCAACGAACGCTCGCGCCGCGGCAAAACCATGTCGAGCGCTGTCTCAAGGAGTGCCGCGGCGGCGGAAAGCGAGGCGCGCATGTTCATCGTTCAATTATATATGCGTGTGGTACAGTGTTCGCCATGGGAGAGATGTCGAAAAAACGCTGCGTTCCCTGCGAAGCCGGCGCACTGCCCCTTTTCAAGCCGCAGGCGGAGGAATTGCTGAAAAAGCTCGACGGGTGGGCGCTTTCGGCGGACGCGAAAAAAATAACCAAGGAGTATCGATTCAAGGACTTCGCCGAAGCGCTCGCGTTCGCGAACCGCGTGGGAGCAATCGCAGAGGAGGAAGGGCACCATCCCGACCTCTCCATCTCCTGGGGAAAGGTCGGCATCGAGCTCTCAACGCACGCCATAGGCGGCCTCTCCGAGAACGATTTTATACTTGCGGCAAAAATAGACGAAGCGCCGCGCGCGTAAACGCGCGCGGCGCCCCCTTCATCTCCCCACCGAAAACGCGTGCGTGCTTGAAAGCACGGTATACTGTAGCGAATGGCACTGTCGTTCGACACGCTGACGAAACGCATCTTCGGCACGGCTCGCAGTGAAGGCGGAAGCGTGCTCGGCATCGACATCGGTGCGTCCTCCGCGAAGATCGTGCAGCTGAAAAGCGCGCACGGTTCGGCAGTACTCGAGACCTACGGGGAGATCGCGCTCGGCCCCTACGGGGATGCTGCGGTGGGGAAGGCGGTAAAACTTTCGCCGGAGAAGACGGCAGAAGCGCTTCTTGACCTGATGCGGGAGGCGAATGTCACTGCAAAAGCCGGAGGTATCTCTATCCCGTTCGCCTCGAGCCTCGTCATGGTGCTCGATCTGCCGAAGACGGACCCGGAGCAGTTGAAGCGGATGATACCCATCGAGGCGCGCAAATACATCCCCGTCTCGCCTTCCGAGGTGATGCTCGATTGGTCTGTGATTCCGGAGGATGAGGGCGAAGCGAGCGCGTTCGACAGGATAGAGCCCGAGACGAAAATCCAAAAGACGGGGCAGGAGGTCCTTCTTGTCGCCATTCGCAACGACACCGTGCGGGCATACCAGACCATCGCATCCACCGCGAGCATCTCAACGCGGTTTTATGAAATAGAGATATTCAGCGCGATACGAGCGGCGCTCTCGCACGGCGTCGCACCTGTTCTTGTGATAGATCTCGGAGCGGCGACGACAAAGATGTATATCGTCGAGCGAGGCATCGTGCGCATGACACACCTCGTCACCGCGGGCGGCCAGCACATGACAGAAACACTCGGGCGCTCCCTCGGGTGGGAGTTCGAGAAAGCAGAGCGCGTGAAGCGCGAGCGCGGGCTCGTGGAAAGCGCTGCATACTCGACCGACGAGAACGAGCGCATCAAGGCGGCATTGTTATCAACACTCGAGCGCGTGTTTTCGGAAGCGAATCGGGTACTATTGAGCTACGGGAAGCGATACAACAAAAGCGTGTCGCGCGTGCTCCTTTCAGGCGGCGGCGCGTCGCTACCGGGTCTCTCCGCTCATGCGAACGAGCTGCTGCAGGCCGAGGTTTCCATCGCCGACCCGTTCAAGCGAACAGAAGCGCCGGCTTTTCTCTCGGACGTACTGCAGGAGATAGGGCCGGGTTTCTCCGTCGCCGTCGGCCTTGCGATACGCGGGCTGCGGTAAGATCGAGAAAGGCCATTTACACTCGTCATGGAAGCGCCAATAAAATCATCATTCATACCGACGGAGCCGGTGCGGGAAATCAAGCAGCCGCGCGTGGCGCGCGGCGGCGGATTGACGGACCTCTTCGTGCTTGCCTCGATAGTCATCTTCGTCGGCTCGGTCGGGCTCGGTATCGGCATGTTCTTGTACCTGCAATACTTGACCGCGAACACGGCGAGCAAGGTAGAGCAGCTCGAGCGCGCGCAGCAGGCGTTCGAGCCGGCGCTCATACAGGAACTTACGAGGCTGCACGACAGGATGCAGGCCGCCAACATCGTGCTGGGGAACCATATCGCGCCCTCCGTATTTTTCCGCGCGCTCGAGCAGCTGACGCTGCAAACCGTTTCCTACTCGTCGCTTAACTTTCAGGCGAACGAAATACAAAACATGACGCTGGAGATGGACGGCCTCGCGCGCAGCGTGAACGCCATCGCGCTGCAGGCGGATCTTCTCTCGAAGAGCGGTATCGTCTCGAGCCCCATCTTCACGAATATCACGCGCACCGCCGAGGGGGTGCAGTTCGACCTCTCTGCGGTCGTCAATCCTGCATCGCTCCGGTTCATACAGGTCGTGCGCGCGGGCCAGTTTGCCGCGCCCGCGTCCGCCTCACAACGCGCTCCCGCATCTTCCTCACAAACCACCCCCGCATCCGCCTCACAACCCGCGTCCGCTCCCCAACAGGATTCTCGCCCCGCGGCGCCCGACCCGTTCTTGCCGCCATCGCAATAGCCGTATGTTCAGAACTATCATCGCCGTACTCTCGCTCGTTCTCGCCTTGGCGGCATTCCTCCTCTATACGAAGCCAGCGCACGAGCGCGCGCAGGCGCTCCGCCTCGAATTGGGGCAGTACGACGCGGCGCTCAATAAGGCCGATGAGCTGCAGCGGCTGAAGCAGATGCTTCTCTCCCGCTACAATGCGCTCGACCCCCTCGACATAAACCGGCTGCATCGGCTGTTGCCGGACCATGTTGACAACGTGCGGCTCGTGCTCGATCTCGACACGCTCGCCGCACAGTATGGCCTCGCGATACAAAATGTCGTCATTTCAGAGCCAACGAGCCGGAGCGCGGATCGAGCAACCATAGGCACGGCACAGGCAAAGCAGGCGTTTGATTCGCTCACCATGCGTTTTTCGACACGCGGCACCTATCAGAATTTCGTACGGTTCATCGAGGATGTCGAGACCAGTCTGCGCATCGTGGATCTGACTGCGCTTACCATTTCACGCGAATCGACAGAACCCGGCGCCGAACCCATGTACCGCTACGACATTACACTCCGCACCTACTGGCTTAAATAACGCGTATGTTTTCATTTATTGCGCAGAATAAACTACTGATGCTGGTCGCGGCCGTTGCGATCGTGGGTGCAGCATGGTGGGGGTTCTCAAAACCGTCTTCCGATGGCTCGCTCCTTTCGACCGAGCGTTTTACCACTGCCTCAAGCGCAGTGGAGCGGGACGTTGTCGAGCGTCTTTTGGAGCTGCGCTCCATATCGCTCGACGGCACGGTACTCTCGGACCCCGCATTTCAAGTATTGCGTGATTTCGGCAGTGAGATAATGCCCGAGCCGGCCGGCCGGCAGAATCCATTCGCACCGCTTCCCGCCACCGATGCAGAGGCCAGCACCGCGGCACAGTAGTGCCGGCACAGTGCTATGGCGCAGACAGACGTAGACACGACTGCACAAACGACCGCACCGGCCGCAGCGCCGGATGCGGGCGTCCCCGAGCGCGCAGTGGGAGAGGGCAGCGTTCCGTACGAGGTGCTTCGCCTCATTCCGCAAGAATCTGCCGCGTACTACAAGTTGGTGCCGCTCGCCCTTGCCAATGGCGTTCTTGAGGTCGGCATGGTGGATCCGGATAATATCGCGGGCATTGACGCGCTCAATTTCATCACGCGAGAGACGGGGACGCCGTTCAAGATATTCCGCATTTCCGAGAATGATTTCGAGCGCGTGCTCGAATCCTACAGCGGCTTGGGAGGCGATGTCGACAGGGCGGTGAAGGACCTGCAGTCGGAACAGCGGGGTGAAAAGCGCGACGAAACCGAGGCCGCACCACTGGATCTCAGCGACCCTTCGCTTGGGAAAGCGGGGAAGAAAAAGGGGAACCTTGATATTAAGGAAGATGCGCCGACCGTAAAGATCGCCTCGACCATCCTCCGCTACGCGATAGACGGCAGGGCATCCGACGTCCATATCGAGCCGATGCCGAGCGGCGTGCGCGTGCGCTACCGCGTTGACGGCGAGCTCCACACCAGCGTGACCTTGCCGCTGGCAACGCATCGCGCGCTGGTTGCTCGCCTAAAGGTGCTCTCTTCCATACGGCTCGACGAGCAGCGCAAACCGCAGGACGGGCGCTTTTCCGCCTCTTTCGATGGCCGCGACATCGACTTCCGCGTTTCAACCTTTCCCTCCGCATACGGCGAAAAGATAGTGATGCGTATTCTCGACCGCGATCGCGGTTTTATTCCCCTTGAGGACATCGGGCTCACCGAGCGGAATTACGAGGTGGTCACGCGGGCCATCAAACGCCCGCACGGCCTCGTGCTTATTTCCGGCCCGACGGGAAGCGGTAAATCGACAACGCTCTACTCGATCCTCTCCAAGCTTGACCGAGAGCGGCGCAACATTATCTCCCTCGAGGACCCGATCGAATACTACGTGGACGGAGTCATTCAATCGCAGATACGTCCGGAGATCGGCTACACGTTCGCGACAGGCCTTCGCACCACCCTGCGCCAAGACCCGGACGTCATCATGGTTGGGGAAATACGCGACTCGGAAACCGCGAAGCTCGCGGTGCAGGCGGCGCTTACGGGTCACCTCGTGCTCTCTACCATCCACACGAACGACGCGGTTGGTACGATACCGCGCCTCATCGACATGGGCGTGGAGCCGTACCTCATCCCCTCCGTCCTTAATCTGTCTATGGCGCAGCGCCTTGTGCGAACGTTGTGTCCGGGAACGGGCAAAGAGGTTCCTTTGACAGAAAGCGCACGCCGCCGATTCGAGGCGCAGCTCGCAAGTTTGCCCGAAAAGTATCGCTTCCCCATACCCGAGACGGTGACGGAGCCGGAGCGCACGCCCGAGTGCCCGACGGGTATGCGCGGCCGCATGGCTGTCTTTGAAGTAATTGAAATGAGCACAGGCGTGGAAAAGGCCATACTGGACGGCCACGTGGATTCCCGCATATGGGAGACGGCGCGCAATGAAGGCATGCTTACCATGCAGGAGGATGCTATGCTTAAGGCGTTCGCCAAGCAGGTACCCTTCTCCGAGGTGGAAGCGCTCAATTCGCTTATCGTGAGCACTGAAGTGGAAGGGGAGGCGCCTCCGGCGGCTGAAGAACATACACCAAGCGTATGAGTGTGGCAGGCCCAAAGAAAGCGGAACAAGCCGGACGCCCCGCGGTCCTCCTTTTGGATGACGACCAGTTCCTTTTGGATATGTATAGCCAGAAGTTCTCACAGGCGGGCTTTTCGGTTAACTCGTGTTTCTCCGTGGATGAGGCGCTCGCTCTCCTTCGCGGAGGCGAGCAACCGGACGTGATATTGTTCGACATACTCATGCCTAACAAAGACGGTTTTGAGTTCCTGCGCACTTTGAAAGAGGAGAAGTTGGCGAAGGGCGCGCGGCTCATCGCACTTACGAATCAGAGTGAAGAAGAGGAGCGCAAAATGGCGGAGGAGCTCGGCGCGGATCGTTACGTGGTGAAGGCGAGCCTCATCCCCTCGGAAGTTGTCAACATGGTACAAGAAGAAATTTCGAAGCGTTAGGGGTACTATAGAGGAATGGCTGCGATCGACTACGGGGCGTCCCTGAAGAAATACATCAACGTGGTGATACACGAGGGCGGCTCGGACTTGCACTTCTCGACCGGTGCGCATCCGACCATTCGCGTCGCGGGTTCATTAAGCCCCATGCTAAAGGAGCCCGTCCTCACCAACGAAGACACGCTCGGCTTCGCCAAGGAACTCTTGGATCAGCCGCGGTTCGAGCGCTTCTTGAACGAGAAGGAGATGGATTTTGCCTACCAGACGGAAGACGGCATGCGCTTTCGCGGCAATGCCTTTTTCCAGCGCGGCGCGGTAGGCATCGCGCTGCGCCTCATCCCCCGCGACATCAAATCCGTTGCAGAATTGAATCTTCCCGAAGTGCTTGAGACCTTTGCGCGCAAGAGCCAAGGGTTCTTCCTCGTGGTCGGTCCGGTGGGGCAGGGTAAGACGACCA
>PFBM01000005.1:0-2185 GCA_002773285.1 Candidatus Kaiserbacteria bacterium CG10_big_fil_rev_8_21_14_0_10_59_10 | reverse complement strand
TTGGCCAGAAGAAGCAGGGAGAGCTGTCCCTCCAGCACCTGCCATTGCCCATCGTCGAAACGCGGCTCGGGCGGCAAGTCTCTCAACTCGTGCAAGCGCGCAGCCAAGCCGTTGATGCAGGAAAGGATCTCCAGCATCTGCTGGAACTGCTGTTTGCTTTCCAGGAATGCCTTGTCCGGCGGAAACCCGGCGTTCTTGTCCACCCGCTTGCGGAACGCGGCATCGCTTTTGGTCAGTAAAAAATCGGCAATGCGCTGCCATGTGGTGATGGCCTGCACATCGGCATCCGGCCATGCATCGATCCCGCCAAGCACCGGGTCTTGAAGATTCATCCCTGCGACCTGCATCAGGGGCGGCAGAGCACCGCGCACCTCGATCGGGATCATAGCAGCACAGGAATCCAGCTTCTGCGCCATGATGCCGGACAACCCCTGCTCCAGCATGGCACGCAAGCCTGATGGGTCGCCGGCATGCAGTTGCACCTCACGCAACCACTGGTCACGCTTGCCGAGCATATCGGCCAGCAAGCC
Source organism: Candidatus Kaiserbacteria bacterium CG10_big_fil_rev_8_21_14_0_10_59_10 (assembly GCA_002773285.1). Lineage (GTDB taxonomy): Bacteria > Patescibacteriota > Minisyncoccia > Phycocordibacterales > UBA2100 > UBA10103. The sequence goes on along the minus strand of PFBM01000005.1, from coordinate 1,655 downwards.
GATCAGGGCCACCATATTGTGATCCTGATGCAGCAACACAGCCTGTGCTTTGTTTGCACTGCGCTTCATCAACGTTGCCACGGCCGATTCGGCGGCTTCCCTGTAAAGCGGCATCACATGCGTGCTCGGAGAGGGCATATCGCCCAGACCCGATAGCAAAGGGAGCTGGCGCGCCAGCGCATGCGTGAAGCTGTCCAGCGTCATCATACGCAAGCGAGACGGGTGATCGGCCAGATGCCAGCCACGTGCTTGCGAGCGGGCATTGGCTTCGCATGCCAGAAGCCAGGTGTCCATGCGATGCGAATCCGGATCCTGCGGCCTGGGCATATTCAGTGCATCAACAACACGGCCACGCATTTCCGCCGCAGCTTTGCGGGTGAAGGTCAGGGCGAGGATCTCCTCCGGCTCGTCCACCACAGAAAGCAGCTTCAGGATGCGCCGTGTGAGCAGTTCGGTTTTCCCCGAACCGGCCGGTGCCTGCACCAGATAGGAGCCTGCGGGATCGATCGCTACAGCGCGGACCTCGACACTCACGCCCCCTCCTCCTCGTCCATCTCATCATCCGGAAATCCGATCTCATCGATGCGGCAAACCGCTTCCAGCCCGCAATACTGGCAGGCCGACGCATCACGCGGCATCACCTCGGAGCGCCCGGAAACAAACTCGCCGGCCAGCGCATTGATGCGCTGCCGCCAGACAGCCAGCAGTGCAGGCCAGTCCTCCGCCTGCTCATCGCTGCCCTTATACACCGAGATACCCCTGATACCGGTATCGTTGCCGCACAGTCCCTCGAAACCCATCTCGCCACTGCGCACGCGGGCAAAGCAGACGGCATCATCCTCGCCCAGATCCTCGGCCATGCTGTACAGCGGCAGTTGAGGTTCACGCATGCGCTCACCCGTCCACTGGCCGATGCTCTGTTTTCTGCCGGTCTTGTAGTCGATCAGCAGCTTCCGCCCTTCGCTGTTGCGTTCGATACGGTCGGCTTTCAGACGCACCGGAAACGACACGCTCCCACCCTCGGGAAGCTGCAACTGATAAGGCTTCTCACAGCTTTCCACGAAGAACGGCGGACGCTCTTTCTCCAGTTGCAGCCACTCTGCCAGCACGCGGCGCATGCGTTCGCTCTCGAAGGTGCGCAGCGCATCCGGCATGGGTGAACGCAGTTCAGCAAACGCATGCACAATCGATGCTTCGATCAGTGCCGAAAGTTCGGCTTCTTCCAATGCCAGCAAAACCGGCTGCGAGGCGATATGTGTCCAGATATATTCCAGCGCAAGATGAATCAGCGAACCCTTGGCTGCGGCATCGATGCCGGGTTGCGGTGTATCCAGCGGCGCCAGCCCCAGCCTGTGCATCGCGAAGGCGCGGAAGGCACAGGCTGATTGATGCTTCACGATGCCGGAACCTCCTTCCACCTTCTCGTCGGCACGCATGGGGACATCCGGGGCATCGTTGAATGTCTCGGTATCGATCCGCTCTGTTATTGCCGTTTCAATCATATCGGGAAGCGCAGCGAAGCCTGCAAGCAGCGGTGAGGCATTGAGTTCCTGCGCATCGCGATTGCGGGCGAAACTTGCGAATACGCGCGGAGCCGCCTGCAAGACCTGACACCACTGGAAGGCCGACTCGGCGAAAGCAGATGCAGCCGTGGC
>PFBM01000003.1:2061-5916 GCA_002773285.1 Candidatus Kaiserbacteria bacterium CG10_big_fil_rev_8_21_14_0_10_59_10 | reverse complement strand
GATGCCGGACGACGACAAGACGCATCCGATTCCGGATTTGACCGGATACATTACCGAGGGGCAATTCATCCTCGATCGCACCCTCCACGCGAAAGGGATTTTTGCTCCGGTCGATGTGCAGAACTCGCTCTCGCGGCTCTGGTCGGCAGGAGTGGGCGAAGGCAAGACGCGCGCCGATCACGGCCCTTTGAAAGACCAGCTGTTCGCTTCCTACGCCACCGGCAAAGAGGTCCGCGAGCTTGCGGTCATTCTCGGCGAAGCATCGCTCACTGAATCCGACAAGGCGCATATGAAATTCGCCGACCGATTCGAGGAAGAATTTATTCATCAGGGCCACCACATAGAGCGGAGCATCGAGGAATCACTCGACCTCGGCTGGAAGCTTCTCGCCGATGTGCCGCGCGGGTCCCTGAAGCGCGTGAAGCCGGAGCTCATTGAACGCCACCTCGGGAACGCAGGGAACACATAAACCATGGCAACGACATTTATAAAAGTAAACCCGACACGCATCAATTTGCTTCGTCTGAAGCGCGAGTTGAAGACGGCAAAGCGCGGGCATAAGCTCTTGAAAGACAAGCGCGACGGGTTGATGCGCGAGTTCATGGGGCGCGTGCGCGAAGTGAAGGAGCTGCGCGCCAGGCTGAACCCCGAGCTCATCCGCGCATTCACCGCCTACGCGAGCGCGTCGGCCATTATGAATCCGACAAAGCTCGGAAACGCGTTCCGCGCGAAGCGCGGCGCAGGCGGCGTGGAAACGTCCGTCCGAAACGTCATGTCGGTATCACTGCCGAGCTTCCGCGTGAAGGACACAAACGGCGAGCACTCATTCCCCTACGGCTACCTGGAGTCGTACGGGAATCTCGACGCCGCAATACTGCGCCTACGCTCCCTGTACACCGATTTGGTGCGCCTGGCAGAGCTTGAGTCGGCGGTCGAGCGCCTGGCGCGAGAGATCGAACAGACGCGCCGCCGCGCGAGCGCCCTGGAGCATTTCCGCATTCCCGCCCTTCAAAACACCATCAAGGCAATCACGCTTCGCCTTGACGAGCAGGCGCGCGACGCGCTGGTGTCCACCATGCGCGTCAAGGCAAACATCATTAACCAGGAAAACCACATCAAAGCGTATGCTTAGGGAAATACAAAAAACGGAAGAGGCCGCGCAAAAAACACTTGAAGAGGCGCGTGCCGAGGCCGACCTTATGCTGAAGGAAGCGCGCCAGAAAGCGGCGGGCCTCATCAAGGAAACTGAAGAAGCCATGCGTGCGCTTAAAGAGAAGGAAGCGGCCGCGGGGGCCGACGAGGGACAAAAAGAAGCGCAGAAACTCATCGAAAAGGCGCACACAGACATTGAGTCCGAGAAGAAGACGCGCAGCGCGCGCGTCTCTTCCGCCGCCGCAAAGGTCGTGAAGAAAATTATGGAATCCCTCATGCGCGAAGCGGCGTAGGCGCCTTTTGTCGCGCGTAGTGTGTATGGCTCAAATACCCGTCATCAAGATCAGATGTTTCATAACCCGGGACAGGGCGGAGGCGCTCATAACCCGTTTGCATACCGAGGGAATCGCCGAGCTCATTGAAGAGATCTCAGACGAAACCCTGCACACTGACGCGCAAGAGACGTTCGAACATCGGCATCGGAGCGCGCATTTGGATACGGCGGTCGATTTTCTCTCTTCGTACCACCATGATCCGGATCCGTTCCGCGGCGTGTTCGAAGGCTCCCGCGTTGAGACGAATACGCGCGCAATCAAGGCGCTCCTTGAAAACTATGATACCGAGAGTGTTCTCGGCGAGGTGCATCGCATCCAGACGCGGCTCATCGAGATTGATGCCAAACTCAAAGCGGGAGGCGACGAGGAGCGGATTGTGCGCGCATGGGCGCGCCTTAATTTCCCGCTCGCTGCCGTTACCGACTCTGCAACGACAGTGGTCTTCCCCCTTCACGGTACGGCGCGAGAGCTCGATTTGATAGAAGAGGCGCTTTTTGAAGAAAAGCTCGCGCACCTGGAGCGTGTCGGCGAAAGCACGCTCCTCGTAATCGCGCACCGCGATGTGAAAGGGAGCGTCGAGAATGCGCTCCGCGAAGCGGAAGTCGAAGTGCTCCGATTGCCGCGCAAAAACGAGACCGCGGCCGCCGTGCTCCGAGAGATCGACGCGACGCGATCGACACTCGAAGATGAGAAAGCATTCCTTGAAAGCGAAGCGCTGAGTGTGGCGCGGCGCGAGCTTGCATCCCTCAAACAGCTTGCCGACAACGCGCGCTGGGCCATGCGTGAGAGGGACACGGCGGCCGGGCTTTCGCGCTCTGCATCAGTCGCGGTATTTGACGCGTGGGTTCCGGAGGCCGCCTGGAAGCTGTTCCTTCCGCGCCTCTCTCGCGACTTCCCTACCGCCGCATTCGAGGCGCGTGAGATTCCCAAAGAAGAGATACCGCCAACATTGATCGAAAACCGGGGGCTTGTGCGGCCGTTCGAATTCATCACGCGCCTTTACGGGGTCCCCTCCCACAAGGACCTTGACCCGACCCCGTTCCTCTCGGCGTTCTTTTTCGTCTTTTTCGGCCTCTCGCTCTCGGATTTCGGTTACGGGATTACGCTCATGGCTTTGACCGGCGCGACGCTCATTCGATACAAGGTCCAATCAGGCATGCGGAGCTTGCTTACGACCCTCTTTTTTGGCGGCTTTGGCGCCGCAGTGGTCGGCATTCTCTACGGCGGATACTTCGGCATCTCCGCCGTATCCATACACCCGGCCCTGGGGCGCTTGCAGGCGTTCGACCCGATTGCGAATCCGATGCCGGTTTTTTACCTCGCGCTCGGCATGGGCGTCGTGCAGGTGATGTTCGGCATCGTACTCGACATCGTTCGCGCCGCGAAAAACAAAGATCTCATGAACGGCATGCTTGATAATGTGCCGTGGCTCTTGATGTTCCTTATTCTGATCGCGTTCATTATTGCGAAAGTCGGTATCGTGCCCGAGGCGCTCGCGCTTCCGATTCTTGGCGCCTGGGGCACCTTCGCGATAGCGGCTGCGCTCCTCATTTCACTCACGAAGGCGCGCCTCGGAAAAGGCATTGCCGACATGCTCCTCAAAGGGGTACTGGCGCTCTACGGCGGCGTGAATTATTTCTCGGACATACTGTCCTACTCGCGTCTTCTCGCGCTCGGGCTTGCGACATCGGCTCTGGGATTTTCCATCAATCTGATTGCGGGCATCGTGGGCGGCGAAGGTGTGGGGTTCGGCACCATATTCGCCGTACTCGTCCTCATTGCGGGACACACGCTCAATATCACCATCTCTACCCTCGGCGCGTTCATCCACTCAAGCCGCTTGCAGTATGTTGAGTTCTTTGGCAAGTTCCTTCAGGGAACGGGGCGCCCATTCACCCCGTTTGTGCGCGAAACCAAGCACACCATCCTCCTCCCCGACACGCCCGGTTGATCCGGGTTTGGGGAGTGGGTTCGAAAAGGTATTATTAACGGTACATGACCAATTAATCGTTTAGCAATTCACACAACAGTATGGAAATCATTACTCCGGAAATATTCATCTTCATCGGCGCGGCACTTTCGGGCCTCTTGGGCTTCATGGGCTCGGCTATCGGCATGGGGCTCGCGGGGCGCGCGGGCGCGGCGGTGGTTGCGGAGCGGCCGGAACTCTTCGGCCGCGTGCTCCTCCTTCAGGCACTGCCGGGCTCGCAGGGCATTTACGGCCTTGTGGGCGCCTTCCTTATTCTCTCGTTCTCAGGCGCGCTGGGCGGCGAGGATCTGACAATCTCAATCGCTCAAAGCATTCAGTACATGATCGCTGCGCTCCCCATAGGGCTTGCGGGCCTTGTCTCGGCGGTTCACCAGGGGG
>PFBM01000003.1:0-2010 GCA_002773285.1 Candidatus Kaiserbacteria bacterium CG10_big_fil_rev_8_21_14_0_10_59_10 | reverse complement strand
GGAAACGTGGGCAATCTTCGGCGTCCTGGTCGGCTTTATTCTTCTCACGGCGATTTAAGCGAGTAAAGTGAAGACGTACTACACTCACTCCGTTCGTTAACTTAGGTCTACGATATGGCACTTGCCGATATACTCACCACAATCAAGGACGATGCGATGCGTGAAGCCGCGCGCGTGAAGGATGACGCGCGGAAAGAGGCCGAAGCAATCCTTACGCGGGCGCGCGAGGAAATCGAGGTTTTGACCCGCGTCGGAAAGAGCGACGCGGAGCGGGCGCGTGCAAAAACGCGCGGGCGCATCGTGGCGCGTGCAGGGCATGAGGCGGCATTTTCAATCCAAAGCTTCAGAATATCGCTGGTCGAGGATACATTTGAGAAAGCGGCTGACGCGCTCTATGCGACCGATGCGAAAGCATACCGGTCGTTCATTGAAGCGCGGGCCAAGGAGCTCCCTGAAAAGAATGGAGTACTCACCGTACCCTCCGCGCGTAGAGAAGAGACGCTCGCGGCGCTCAAAGCGCTCGGCATTGATACAGCGCAGGTGCGCGAGGGCGTAATCGGTGGCGGCTTTATCCTCGAAACGAAAACAGCGGTCTATGACCATTCAATGAGCGCCGCCGTGCGCGATGCGAAGGAGCGCTTCGTGGGCGATGTCGCACGCGACCTGTTCAGCTCATAACGCTTGTTGCTATGGATCACTACGGCGCCGTCCCCAATCTCGCACTCGACAACAAAGACCCGCACTTCGATGCCCGGTATGTGTACGCGGGTACCGCGGCGTACAGCATGCTGGGGAAGCTTCTCTCCGAAACCGAGCGCGAGCGCCTCATCGGTGCGAAGAGTACCGCGGAGCTCGAAGGCGCCCTGCGCGAGACCTTCTTCGGCACCTACCTTGGGTCGGCGGGCGACATGAATGAGGCGACGAGTCGCGCGATGGCAGACGCCAAGAAAAATCTCGACCGCCTCCCTCCGAATCCGCACCTTCTTTCTGTGCTGTGGCTTCGCTACGACTTCTACAACCTCAAGATACTCATCAGGCATTCGCATCCGGAGTATGACGGCGCATCAGAAGATTCATTCATCCCGCTCGGGCTGCACTCGTACGCCGTCCTCGAGCGCGCGGTGAAGAGCGGGAATGGCGCGGCGCTTCACCACGCGCTCGGCGCGGCGCTTGCGGATGCGCCCAAAGACGAAGCCGCACTCGACACGTTCATGGAGATTCGCTATCTTGAGGCGGCGCTTCAGGAAGCGGAAGAATCCGACAAGCCATTCATGGTGCGCTACACGCGCCTTTTGATTAATCTTTTTGCAATCCTATCGGCGCTCCGCGCTCGCGCACGCGGAGAATCCCCGATCCACATCGCCGTCTCAGACCTCTCTCCCCGCGATCTTCAGAGTCCCGAAGGGCTCCTTACGCGCCTCTCCCATATCGGTTTTTCGCGGCACTGGAGCAATGCGATCGAACGATACCGCACGACCAACGATTTCGCGGAACTCGACCGCGCCGCAGACGATTACCTCATGCAGTGGTTAAAGAGGCAATCCATCATGCTCGACTCCCCCGCTCCCCTGTTCGCCTACTGGCACGTCCTCAGGGAGAATGTACAACTGGTGCGCGCGGCCCTTTCCGCCCGGAAGGTGCACATGGCGGAGGCGGCGCTTCGCGAAATCATCCGTACCTCATACAATTCATATGTCTACTAGCACTCCAACCACCATGCGAGTCCTCGCCGTCGGCCCCCGAGAACTTATCTCGGGCCTCTCCGCTTTCGGCGTTGAAGTGCGTGATGTGACCGACAAAGACGGAGCAATGCACGCGGTGCGCGAGGTCCGCGCGCGCCAGGAGGAAACGCCGTATGCCATTATTTTCATCACCGAGGGAATCGCCGCAACGCTCTCTGAGGGCGAGTGGGCGGCCCTGATGGGCGACAACCTGCCGGTCGTCTTGACCATCCCCGATCTCTTGTCCGACAATGACGCGGGCCTCAAAAAACTCAGCACTCTTGCGAAG
>PFBM01000016.1:53368-59146 GCA_002773285.1 Candidatus Kaiserbacteria bacterium CG10_big_fil_rev_8_21_14_0_10_59_10 | reverse complement strand
AGTTTTGTGCGGCTTGGCCGTAGAAATCTTGGACTGGTTGCGTCACATTCTGAAGCGCCGGACCGATATTACTTGTCCAATTACTCCCTTGCTGCTGTGTCTGTGTAGATTGTCCGGTGGATTGTTGATCGGTTGGCTGTGCGATCGACCTCTGCCCCCCCGCAAATGTTTGCGGAGTCTGTTTTCCCTCTGCGGGAGGTAACTGGGCGCCTGCGGAACCTGCGCCCGAACCCGTTTGTGCAGGCGCCAGCTGTTTAGGCGGCCCCATTGTGGGAGGTGGCGACGAAGGTTGCGGCAAGTAGGTTGGGGAAGTAGGACCGGGCGTCAATCTTTCCCCTGGCGATAAATTTGCAGCTTGTCCCGATGATGGAGTCTTTGCCTCTCCAGGTTTGAAAGCGTCCGTAATATTCCCTTGATTTGGCAAAGGCATTGTAGAAGGAGTAAAACCCTCTGGCATATAACGATTTACAACAATGGTATTGCTTAAATCACCCACAACTCCCACCTTTTCTGAAACTTCGTGCTCCACACCATGCTGATCTAAGAAGCTGTTTGCCCTGCATTTTTTAGAATGGAAACAAGTGGCTTTTACAGCTGGACCTATAACTTCATGCACATATGTACACGGTTTCCCATAAAAATTAACTGTTGGGACGTTTGGTGGTGTACACGAAATAGCGAGAATAGCAGCAGCAGCAGCAGGCGCAACAGGTGTGACTGGCGAAGAAGGAGTAGCGCAATAGATAGCTCCGGGACTCTTGCTTGCGTCATAATCAACCATACGACCATCTACCAATGAACCTTGAGCAAGGCATTCTTCATTGTTTTGATCAGCTACATTCACAGGGTCTCGCGTTTCACTGCCCAATTTATTTTGAGCAATTCGCACAGGTGCTTCCAAGGAAGATATGAGGGCATAAGTGATAGAAATGCCACCAAAGATGAGTACCCCAGCCATAGTAAACATACCAACAGTTCTGCAAATCATAGGTTTATAGTAGCAGTATGTCGGCAGTGTTGCGAATTGGAAAGCTGGTATGGTGGATAGCGGAAGTATCAGTGTTACGCAAAAAGTAAGGGCCGGGCTCCACGTGAGCTCCGGCCCTTGCTCCGACCTCTTCGGAGCAGTTTATCGAGAAGTGAGCTTATCCAAATCAGACTGCTCCACAAGCGCCGCACCCGAATACAGACGCCCATTCTCTACCCAAAGAGCAAGGGCTGCCAATTCCCCAGTTGGAAGACGGACGTTCACCATGCACCAGTGATGTCGACCGTCAAGCTTTACTGGAGTGACATAGCACCCAGTAGTCGGGGCGGCTTTTATCGCTGCCAACGTTTCGGGACTAAATTCGCCTGCGGCGACGTGGCTAACGCTCAAAGCCACCAAAGCGGTTGCAAGTATCAGGGCGCGCTTCATGGCGGCCTCCCGTAGTTGAAACGCCCCACTTCATGGCAGGGGCTTTCCGCGGAATGTACAAAATACGCCCCGCGGAAAGTCCCTTGAATTATGAAGAGCGAGAGTACAACCTCAAACAGCTAATCAGCTTCCGATGAATAATCTGTGAGTATTATCTCATAATGTAGAGACTCGTCAATATCTTCTAATCCAAAGTTTTAATCCCTGCCGCTACAACCGGAGCGCGAAGCTATCCACGCACCGCCAATACAACAGTACCTACAAGCAGACGTAGGATGTTTCTTGAGGTATCCATGCGCCTATGATAGCAGGGATTGGGGGGTTGGAAGGAGTAGGGGGTGGACAAAGAAATGACTGATGTTCATGTAACGAGCGCCGCCCCTCGCCGGCGCGCAGGCGAGGGGCGGCGCCAAAAACCACCCTCCTACTCCTGCCGTCCTTTGCGGAACAAGACAAGCCACCGCTCACGCGTGTACCAGGCAAAGCCCAACAACGCCAGTATCAGTATGAGCCATAGGAGCCACGACATATCCAGGCCGAGGAAGCCGGCCGCCGCCACTTGCGCCGCAGCGGGCTGCGAGCTGGCAAGTTCCGCAACATCGGCGGGCTCTCCAGTACCTTCTTCCGCTTCACCTGCGCCGCCAGCCGCACCGGCACCCGCGGCACCAGCACCGCCGCCAGCCCCGGCTCCGGCCGCGCCGACGAGCGCGAAGGTTTGCTCTCCTGAGCCCTCACCCTCGCCGCCACCAGCGGAAGTATCCGACGGGCCCGTTGCCTCGCTCGTTGGAGGAATCGTCGGCACAAAGCCGCCGCCTCCACCGCCTCCGCCCCCGCCGCCTCCTCCTGCAGAGGTCGTCGGTTCCGGATCCGGCGCGGCCGTCGCAAACGTCTTCTCCTCACCCACGGTCTCCGGCGACGCGGACGAAACGGTGCGGAAATAGTATGTCGTCCCCGCCGTCAGCCCAACGATAGTTACGCTGTGCTCCGTCACCAAGTTCGTATCTTCCACCGTCGAATTCGGGTACCCGTAATTCGGCGCCGCGCCGAGCACCGCAACGGGCGACGTGCCGTACACAACGCGGCTCGTCGCCGGCTTATCCGTCGCCCACGTAATGACCACGGACGTTTGCTGCACGTTGGTCGCCTGCTCGCCGCTTATCACAAGCAATTCGTAATTGCCGAATTCGAGCTCCACAGGACTCTCAAACGCAGGATGCCAGCCCTGCTCGATGCTCTGGCCGAAGTGGGCCGCATCCACGAACACGTCGAAGAATGAATCAACGGCGAGCGGCGTTTCTTCCACCCCTTCCGCCCACGACACCTCGAGCGTTTCGCTGCGCGCCGCCGGGTACGTCTGCACCCATCCGCTCTCCTGCCCCTCGAAGAGCACGTACGCTCCCGGCTCGGGTATATAGAGCGGCCCGCCTCCCGCAAGCGATAGGGCGATTATCTCCGTTTCTATCACGTCTTCTTCGGAGGAGAGGACCTTCCCGAGCGCCATCGTCGGGCGCTCGATGGTCTCGTCTCCCTCCTCATCCCGCTCGCCGTCGCCGTTCACATCCCGCCACTTTACGAAATCCACCGTCGGGTTTTGCCAATTGCCGAAGTCGAAGTTGTCGACGCCGCCGCCGCCCGCTTCGATATAAACGTCGAAGAACGACTCGACCGGCGCCGTCCGCGTCCAACCCTCCTGCTCTACTTCGCTGATACGCCACCATCCATACTCCTCCGGCAAGAAACCGAATGCATACTCACCGTCACCGTCAGTTACCGCCTGCTTTATCCCCGCCGCGCTTGTCGTCGTACCGGTTTCGTCTATAACGAGCGGCGTCGCCTCGATGGTCCAGCCCGAAAGGCGCGGTTCGTCCACGTCCTCCTCTCCATTGAAGTCCCAGTCGTGCCACTTTATGCCGGTAATGGTCACCTCTTCAGCGTAGTTGCCGAAGAGGACGCTCCGCCAGCCGCTGAACTCTTCAATCTCAAAGGATTCTTGCAACTCCGGATGCGTCGTCGGCGTCCATCCCCCGCGCCCCTCTTCCGTTATCGTGTAGTCACCCGCAGGCAAGCCCGTCCACACCGCCTCTCCGTTTTCATCCGTCTGAATGCAGCTCACCAAGTCGCCGCTCGCGACGCCGACAACGCGCACATCGTCCAGGCGGAAATCATCGTTCGAAGTCGCGTCCAAATTGGCGCTGAAGCGGAACTGAAAATCTTCCTCGTCGCCCGCGCCGGAGAGCGCATGCACCACATGCGTCCACGCATCGAGCACCGCCGAGCCGGCATAGCTTGCCGCCGTGGTCCACGATTCGCCGTCTACGGACCACTCGACAAGCAGTGTGTCGTCTGCTTCCAGCGCTTTCGGGACGCGATACCAGTATGAGAGCAAGACGGTGTCGAACGCCCCGGTAGGCAGCGCCTTGGTGAGCGCCGACTCTCCGGTTCCTGTTACCTTTGCATGCTTGACGCCGGAGCGTGCATGCGCAGCGCCACTTACAATGCTCCATGTACCCGTCTGAGAGTCCCATGCGGAAAAATCGCCGCTCTCGAACCCGTCATCGTAGAGTGTAGTAGGGCCGCCGGCGGATTCATACAAACACATCTGCCAGCCGGAGAGAGCCGGCTCGCCGCCGTCCCATTCTTCGCTCTGGTCCCTATCGAAGAATTTCGTCGCCTTGACCGCGTTCTGCGTGTTGCCGAATGCGACAACCTGCCCCACCGCGACAAGCTCGACTGTTACCGATACGTCGGTAGTGGCAAACCATCCGTCGGCTGCTTGCGATTCGCTCGCCTCCTCATAGAGCATGTACTCGCCCGCGGAAAGCCCTTCCCAGCCCTCGGTGTAGCCGTCTTCTCCAGTCGTCTGACACACATCATCTTCTTCCGCGACGGCTAGACAAATCATCCATCCTGCAAGCGGCTCTTCCCCCTCATCCTCCTCGCCGTTCGCGTTCCTGTCGTTCCATTTGTAGCCGATGAAGCTCCCCGTCTCTATGACGGTGTGCTCCGCTTCCTCTGATTCGCTTCCCTCAAAATCATCATCGCCGGAGTACGTGGCAACGAGAAGCTTTAGGCCTTCTTCCGTCGAAGTAACATCACAGCCGCCATCAGACACCGGCGCAGTGCATCCGCTCCCGCCGGTGACGGTCACCGTGCCTGTTGTAGTACCCGCTCCCGGCTCGTCAACGGAGACGCTCCACTCCACAAAGTAGCTCTGTCCGACGAGAGTGTCGGTCGCCGCAAGCGACTCGGCATTGGTGATGGTCGTCGTCGTTTCCGCTTTGTTGACGGTGTGCGCCACCGAAGGCGAATCGCTGCCCTCAAAATCGTCATCGCCTTCATAAGAAGCGACGATGCTTTTCTCGCCCGCGGTCGTAGACGTCAGCTCGCATTGCCCATCTCCGACGGGGGCCGAACACTCTTCGCTGCCGTCCGAAACCGTCACCGTTCCCGTGGGCTCTCCCTCTCCTTCATGCTCGACCTCCCACTCGACGACATATGCCTCGCCGACGACTGTCGCTTCTTCATCGAGCCCCTCTTCGTTGGTTATGAGAATGGAGGTCTCGCTCTGGGGTGCTAACACGGTGATGGCGTTCTCAATCGTGAGGTCATCTTGTTGGCTGGCACAGTTGGCATTTCTGTAGATTTTGAGTACGACGTCATAAGCGCCAACGCTCGTCGGTGCCGTAACCGAGAAACTAGCCGTTCCCGAACCTTCACCTTCGTGATCCGGTTCGGGAACATTGACGCAAGTATCATCGAGAACGTCATCACCTATGATGTCCCATTTCGTACTACTCCAATTGCTCGTTGCTCCTGTCCCGCTCCTGTTCACCGTTATGGAGATGTTCACCTCATCCGCTGGTCCAACCGTAGCGGCGGCAGCGTCGTTGAACGTCACAGAGGTAATCGCGATGTCTGCGGCAACAAAACCGACGGGGAAAAATCCGACAGTTAATGCAAGCGCCGTAATAAAAGCAGCTCCCTTGTTCATGAAGCGGAGCGCTGGAAATATCCTGATAAGTGTATACATATATGTGTGCGCACTGGCGGCAGCGGTAAGAATAAAAACTGCCGAGTAACGGCAATATAGTTTGCCGCACCGCGTTGGCGCAACTTCATCCTTCGAATGAAGCCGCGCCTCGAGCGCTTTTTTCACGAATCCTCCTGGGTAGCTAAGACCACACAGATGCTGCCATTGCAAGGCCTGCGCGAATATACGGCTGAAGTACTTATCTCCCTATCGGACAAAATCATGTCCTATAGAAATATCCCCTTGTGGCGGGCCATTTTCAGAATATTCCCTCAGGTGCCGCGGCACACATGCACCAGTAATGCGGCACAAATGCAGACGCTTCGCAAGA
>PFBM01000016.1:24922-53359 GCA_002773285.1 Candidatus Kaiserbacteria bacterium CG10_big_fil_rev_8_21_14_0_10_59_10 | reverse complement strand
TGCATGAGTGGTCCAAACCCGCCGCCCATAGGGGCGGCGGGTTTGACTGATGTCCGCAGGAAACACTCGTTTCGAATTATGACCACCACAACCTTAGTTACGTGTGATCGATGAGTAAGTATATGAAATAAATGAAGAAACTCTTCACACCATTTCTAGACCTACGCATGAGAATGTGTATATACTGTACATATGACTTACACACACATACTCACACGTCCGGTTCGTTTTTTTGGCTTCGCTGCCCTTGCAGCTTTGTTAGCCGCAATTATTTTCGCTGGCGCCGCCTTTGGCACAACCGTGTTCGCTGCACCGATCGAGCGCACGGATGTACTTATCGGTTTCAAGAACATCCCCGGCTTTGCCGAACACACACTGGTGCGCGCGCACGGCGGCGCCGTGACGAAAAGTTTTCACCTCGTTCCCGCTGTTGCCGCGAGCTTGCCGTCGGCCGCCATTAGGGCACTGGAGCGGAATCCACTCGTGTCGGTCGTTGAGATAGACGGCGAGTTCACCGCCATCGGCCACAGCGTAGAGCTCGACAATACATGGGGAGTCGCGCACGTCGGCGCAGGCAGCGTGCATCACGACAGCGTCGTCGGCACGGGCATTAAGGTCGCCATCATCGACACGGGAATTGACTACACGCACTCCGACCTCGGGGCGAATTACGCGGGTGGGCACGATTTTGTAAACGGCGATAACGACCCTATGGATGACAACGGCCACGGCACGCATGTGGCGGGCACCGCCGCCGCTCTCTTAAATGGCGCCGGCGTCGTGGGAGCAGCGCCCGAGGCGCGGCTCTATGGCCTCAAAGTGTTGAATGCCTCCGGCAGCGGCTCATTCAGCGACGTAATCGCAGCCCTTCAGTGGGCGGTGGACAACGGGGTCAGTGTAACCAACAACAGCTATGGCTCGAGCAGGGATCCGGGGACCTTGGTGCAGGCGGCATTCGATAATTCGGCGGCGGCAGGCGTACTGCACATCGCGGCTGCCGGCAATGAAGGCAATTGCCCGGGCAACAGGAACACTGTCGGGTATCCGGCACGCTACGCGTCCGTTGTTGCCGTCGCCGCGACTGACAAGAACGACAAGCGCCCGTGCTTCTCATCCACCGGACCCGATGTGGAACTTTCCGCGCCGGGCGTCTCGATTACTTCCACCTACCTTGGCGGCTCGTACGCGACAGGAAGCGGCACATCCATGGCAAGCCCGCATGTCGCGGGCGTCGCGGCGCTGGTGATGGCTGCGGGTGAGCAGAGCGCCTCGGCAGTGCGGCAAATACTGAGAGACACAGCTAAACCGCTCGGGGATTCCAATCACTATGGCCATGGCCTTATACAAGCTGTCGCCGCCGTCGCAGCGGTTGGAGATTCGTCACCCCCGCCGGACGACTCCGAGCCAGAACCGGAGCCAGAACCCGCTCCCGAAGAGCCCACGGACGAGCCGGACACTACTACGGCGGTGGTGTCCGACATCTCGTACAGCACGAGCGGCGGCAGAACGAACGACCGCCACCTTACGGTTGCTATCACCATATCGAACGGTGACGGAGCTCCGATTGGCGGCGCAACAGTGTCTATCGACCTGCATAGAAACGGTAGCCGTATCGCGTCGGGCACGGGAACGACGAATAGCTCGGGCGTCGTGAGCTTTACCCTAAAGAATGCGCAGACCGGCTGCTACAGCACGACGGTGACGGATGTAGTCGCAGAAGGCGCCCAGTGGGACGGGTTCACCCCTTCCAACGAGTTCTGCAAGTAACGCCTCTGTAGGAAGGAACGCAGCCGGCCGCCCCTAAACGGGGCGGCCGGCTCGCTTCCACTATTCCCTACAACCTACTCCCTATAACCTCCTCCTTATTCCCTGCTTCAGAAATCCATGTCGCCCATTCCGGCACCGCCGCCCGCGCCGGCGCCAGCGGCCGCTTTCTTCTCCTCGGGCTCGTCGGCGATTGCCGCCTCCGTTGTCAGCAGCACCGCCGCGGCGGAAGCCGCATTCTCCACGCCGGAACGTGTTACTTTCACCGGGTCGATGATGCCCGCCTCAAACATGTCTACGATGTTCACTTCGTCCGCATCCGCCGCGGCATCGAACCCATAGGAGCCGCCCTTCTTCACGACGTCCTGCAGAATAACGGCGCCATCCTCGCGCCCGGCATTGTGCGCTATCTGCATCAAGGGCGCGGAGAGTGCCGAGAGGAGAATACGATAGCCGATGGTGTACTCGTCGTGCGCATTCGCATCCACCTTTTTCGAGAGCTTCTCGCCCACCTTCGCGAGCGCGGAGCCGCCGCCGGAGACGATACCCTCGGCGATGGCGGCCTTGGTCGCGTTTACCGCGTCCTCTATCTTGTCCTTCAAATACTTCATTTCGGTTTCCGTCGCCGCGCCGACTCGAATGACCGCGACGCCGCCGGAGAGCTTCGCGACACGCTCCTCAAGCTTCTCTCTGTCGAACTTCGAATCCGTATTCTCTATCTGCTTGCGCAGCTGCGCGACGCGGCTCTCGATATCGGCTTTCTTGCCTTTACCGCCGACAATGACGGTTGAATCTTTCGTCGCGACGACGCGGTTTGCACGGCCGAGCATGGCAAGCTCCGCATTCTCAAGCTTGATGCCAAGATCTTCGGAAACGACTTGCCCGCCGACGGTGATAGCGATGTCTTGCAGCATCTCTTTCTTCCTGTCGCCATAGCCCGGCGCCTTAACCGCAAGCACCGTAAAGACGCCGCGCAGCTTGTTGACGACGAACGTCGCAAGCGCCTCGCCATCCACGTCGTCCGCGATAACGACGAGGTCTTTCTTGCCCGCCTGCGCCATTTTCTCGAGAAGCGGCAAAATGTCTTTGACCGCGGAGATTTTCTTGTCGGTGATGAGAATGGCCGCATCTTTCACCTCCGCTTCCATGCGGTCCGCGTTGGTTATCATGTAGGGCGACACGTAGCCCTTGTCGAATTCCATACCCTCCACGAAGTCGGATTCGATGCCGAACGACTGCGACTCTTCCACCGTTACTACGCCGTCCTTGCCCACCTTCGATACCGTGTCGGCGATGGTCGTGCCGAGCTCCTCGCTCTCGGCGGAGATGATGGCGACCTGCCGGATGTCCTGCTTGCCGGACACGGGCTTCGCCATTTTTTTCAGCTCGTCAACGGCATCCTTCGCCGCCGCTTCGATGCCGCGGCGCACCGCGATCGCGTTCGCGCCCATGGCCGTGCGCTTGAATCCCTCGTGGATGATGGCCTGCATCAGGACTACGGCCGTCGTCGTGCCGTCGCCCGCCTTGTCGTTCGTTTTATTGGCGACCTCCTTCACCACGGCCGCACCCATGTTCTCGAACTTATCCTTCAGTGTGATCTCTTTTGCGATGGAGACGCCGTCGTTGGTAACGACGGGAGAGCCCCACGAGCGGTCTATCGCGACGTTGCGGCCGCGAGGCCCGAGCGTGATGCGCACCGCGCCCGCGACGGTATCCACGCCGCGCTTGAGCGCCGAGCGCACTTTTTCGTCGAAAATTACTTGCTTTGCCATGATAGTTAGATGTTAGGCACTAGTAACGGACACCAGTGCATTATTTGATAATCGCCAGAATATCCGATTCGCGAACGAGGAAGTATTCCGTATCATTTATTTCCACCTCGTTGTCCCAGCCAGAATTGAAGAATACCTTGTCACCCGGTTTGACGGCGGGCGCTATCGTCTTGCCCTCGTCCGTCACGCGGCCCGTGCCGACGGCGACAACCACGCCGCGCTTCGACTTTTCCTTCTGCGCCGTGTCCGGGATAATAATGCCTGCAGGAGATTTCTCATCGTCCGCCTCGAGCGGCTCGACAAGCACGCGATCGCCCAACGGCGAAACCTTCACCTTCTTACCCTCTGTCTCTTTCTTTTTCATATAACCGATCGACGATTCTTACTATTAAATGGAGTGCGGCAAAAGCCACAACGTCGAGATAGTATATGAATGAAGAGCCGAATGTCAATACAAGGTATTGACTATATATCTTAAAACTGATATAATTAAAAGAGGTAACCACCTCACTCCCACAGCCACATATTGCGCGCCGGAGCAGCCCATGGTATCTTGCTGCCGATGGAGGTTCTCCAATCGGCTCTGCCCTACGTGCAGATCGTGCTCGCGGTACTGCTCATCATAGCGGTACTGATGCAGCGCACCGGCGCCTCGCTCGGTGGCGCGTTCGGCGCGGATAACTTCTCGTCCGGTTTCCACACCCGCCGCGGTTTGGAAAAAACGCTGTTCCAAGGTACCATCATTCTCGGCATTCTCTTCGCCCTTACGGCATTCATCAATCTTATTATCAGCTAACGCGACAGCGCGCGCCTGATTCGCTTTGCGCGCCTCCGGCTCCGCCGGTACTCCACCAGTTTTCATGTATGTATTCTGATTCGAACGGCACGCCAGACGCCGCCGATACATCGCACCTCGAGGGCGCCGAGCACACCGCGGCGGCGCCGCTCTATCGCGAACCGTTCGCCGCGGAACCGCGGCGCTCGCTCCGTGAGCGCCTTAATGAGCTTGCAGGCCGCTTCTCGCCTGCCGAGCGCGCACTTTTCTACGCGCTCGCAGCGCTCATGATGGGCAGCGTATTCGCGCTCGCAGTCGGTCTGAACAACGCCGTATCAACGGTTGTTCCAGCGCGCGGAGGCACACACGCCGAAGGCGTTATTGGCACTGCGCGTTTCGTCAACCCTATCCTTGCCATGTCGCAAGCCGACCAAGACCTCGCCGCGCTCGTATACTCCGGCCTCACGCGCAAATCCGCGGATGGCGCCCACATGCCTGACATTGCGCAGTCGTTTGAGATAAGCGAGGACGGCACGACCTACACATTCCATCTTCGCCCCGATGCGCGCTTCCACGACGGCGCTCCTCTTACATCCGCCGATGTGCTCTTTACCATCCGCGCAGCGCAGAACCCCGAGCACAGAAGCCCGCGCCGCGCCGACTGGGAGGGTGTCTCCATCGCAGCGCCGGACGAGCACACAGTGGTCTTTACTCTGCCGAACCCATACGCGCCCTTCCTTGAAAATACCGAGCTCGGCATCTTGCCGCGGCATCTTTGGGAAAGCGTTTCGTCGGAGGATTTTGCATTCCATGCACTCAACACAAAACCCGTCGGGAGCGGCCCCTTTATGGTAAAGAACGTCATTACCGACAGCACCGGCGCACCCCTGCGGTACGAGCTTGTTCCGTTCAAGGATTTCTCGCTCGGACAGCCGCTCTTAAAGCGCCTGACGATACATTTGTACCCCAACGAGGAAGCACTGCTCGCCGCCTTCCGCACGGGCGTCATCCAGGCGTTTGCCGCCGCTTCGCCGGCTACGCTCGGATCGCTCAATGGGAGCGTAGGCGGCAGCGCCGTACTCGAAGCGCCGCTTACGCGCGTTTTTGGCATATTCTTCAACCAAAGCCGCTCGCCCGTCCTTGCCGATGCCGCCGTGCGAAGAGCGCTCGACACGGCGCTCGATAAAGAAGCGATCGTTGATGAAGTGCTCGGCGGCTATGGCACGCCGCTCACGGGCCCTATTCCGCCGGGCCTTATCGGGGGACTCCCGCTCCCACCCGAAGCACTCTCCAAAGAAGAGCGCCTAGAAGCGGCGCACGAGATACTGCGAGCGGGCCTCTGGAAGCGACCCGACGCCGCGACTACGACCGACGAATCGGCGGAGCCGCGCATCTGGGTCAAGGGCGAGCAGCCGCTCTCTTTCTCCATCGCGACAGCCGACGTACCCGAGCTTGTCAGGACGGCGGAAGCAGTTGCTGAAGCATGGCGCGAGCTTGGCGCAGATGTAGATGTCAACATCTACAACCTCGCGGAATTCAATACGAACATCATCCGTCCCCGAGAGTACAGCGCAGTGCTGTTCGGCGGCGTCGTGGGCCGCACGCTCGACCTTTTTGCCTTCTGGCACTCATCGCAGCGCAATGACCCCGGTCTTAATCTGGCCCTCTACACGTCGACACGCGCAGACAGAATTCTCGCCGCCGCCCGCGCAGAGAACGACCGCGAGGAGCGCCAGGAGATGTATCGAGAGTTCTCGGAGGTCGTCGGTGAAGATATGCCCGCGGTATTTCTCTTCTCGCCGACGTTCGTGTACGTCACGCGCCCGGATATCCATGGCGTCGAGCTCTCGGCTGTCACCACGCCTTCGGAGCGCTTTGCTAGCGTGCACCGCTGGTACATAAGCACGGAGCGCGTGTGGAATATCTTTCTTCGCGATGAGCAGGGGGGTCTCGCGCAGTAATCCTCTACAACAGCATTATTTAGAGCAGTAACAGATACATAGCCATATGAATTATTCACCCATGCCTTCAGGACGCTCCAACGACCGCAGTTCGGGACAAGGCGGCAGCGCATCGCGCTCCGGCGGCGGCGCGCGGCGCGGCAAATCATCGCGCGGCCGCTATGCGAACTCGCGGCCGCCGCGTCGCGGCCGCGTCCGGCTTGAACACCAGGCGCCCAGCACGAGCGGCGCACGCCCCGCGGCGACCATCCCGCCGCCCGCCTCCGAGACCGTGCGCGTCATCCCGCTCGGCGGCGTCGAGGAGATCGGCCGCAACATGGTCGCCGTCGAGATAGGGGACGATATCTTCGTCATCGACTGCGGCTTTCAGTTCCGCGAGGATGAGACGCCTGGCGTGGACTACATCTTGCCCAACACCGGCTACCTGGAAGAGAGGCGCGACAAAATACGCGGCGTCCTCATATCGCACGGGCACCTCGACCACATCGGCGGCGTGCCGTATGTGCTGGACCGCATCGGGAACCCCGTCATCTATACGCGGCGCCTTACCGGCAAAATGATACAAAAGCGGCAGGAGGAATTCGCCGGTACGCCCGCGGTCGTCATACGCGAAGTC
Organism: Candidatus Kaiserbacteria bacterium CG10_big_fil_rev_8_21_14_0_10_59_10; assembly: GCA_002773285.1. Classification (GTDB taxonomy): domain Bacteria; phylum Patescibacteriota; class Minisyncoccia; order Phycocordibacterales; family UBA2100; genus UBA10103. The sequence goes on along the minus strand of PFBM01000016.1, from coordinate 46,471 downwards.
GAGCATGCCGAATCCATAAAACTCGGCGCCTCTACCGTGCGCTTCTTCGGCGTGACGCACACCGTGCCCGATGCGATGGGCATAATCATCGAAACTCCCTGGGGCGACATCGTGTACACCGGCGACATCAAACTCGACCATCTCGACGGCGAGCCCACCGAGGAGGAGTACCGCGAGTTCGAGATCTTCCGCAACAGGAAAACGCTTTTGCTTCTTATGGATTCGACGAACGTGTGGCAGCCGGGGTACTCCATCCCCGAGCGGATCGTCTACGATACCCTGGAGAAAATAATCAAGAACGCGAAAGGGAGAACCATCGTAGGTATGTTCGCCTCTCACTTGGAGCGGCTCATTCGCGTCATCCACTTCGCGGAAACGTATGGCAAAAAGGTCGTGGTAGACGGCCGCAGCATGAAGACCAACATCGAGATAGCGCGTGAGCTCGGCATCATCAAGTACAAGGACGACACCGTGGTATCCGTCGAGAACCTCGACAAATACCCGCCAGAGAACCTCATTATTCTCGCCACAGGCGCTCAGGGCGACGAGTTCGCCTCGCTCGCGCGTATCGGCAACAAGACGCACAAGTACATCCGACTGCAGCCAGACGACACGATAGTGCTCTCCTCATCCGTCATTCCGGGGAACGAGCGGGCGGTACAAAAACTGAAAGACAATCTCTCGCGGCAGGGCGCGCACATCATCACCTATCACGCGTCCGACGTGCACGCCTCCGGCCATGGCAACCGCGAGGAAGCGGCGTGGATACATCGGCAGATAAAGCCCAAGTTCTTCATTCCCGTGCACGGTTACCACTACATGCTGCGCGTGCATGCGGACCTCGCCGAGGAGCTCGGCGTGCCGAAGGCGAACATCGTCGTGCCGGACAATGGCGACATTATCGAGATACAAGGCGGCGGTCAGAAAATAGTAAAGACGCCGTTCAAGGCGCCCTCGGGCCTGCGAGTCGTCGAGGGACATACGGTGTCCGAGCTCTCTGACGTCCTCATGCGCGACAGGAAAGCGCTCGGACAAGAGGGGTTTTGCGTCGTCGTCGCGACGGTGGATAGGCGCACCGGCCGCCTCCACAAGTCGCCCGACATCATCTCGCGCGGCTTCGTATACTTGCGGGACAACAAGGAGCTGATGGATCAGACGCGCCTCATCATCAGAAAAAGCGTCGAGCAGTCGATGAAAAATCCTCGCTCCGCGGATCTCGATGCCGCTCGCGACGACCTGGCGGAATCCGTATCGCGCTTTCTTCTGCAGCGAACGATGAAGCGGCCTATCGTTATCCCCGTTATTGTGAGCATTTAGCGCCGCCGCCGCGCGAGCATCGCAGCAGCGCCGCGCGTGCTAAAATTGCATCATCTATGGTAACCGCTGCGCAATTGCGCCGAGGCACCTACATAACGAATTTCGTCTACGCGTTACAGTTCGGCTTGCTACTGTTTTTTAGCGCGACGTTCCTGGTCGAGCTCGGCTTCAGCACCGCGCTTATCGGTGTGCTCTTTACAGCGGCTTACGGCGCCTCGCTCGCGCTTCTCATTGCCGCGCCGGCGCTGTTGCGTGTTTTCGGAAACTACAAGCTGTTCCCGCTCGCGGCTGCCGCGCTCTCCTGCATCGCCGCCGCACTCGTGTTCCCTCTTCCCGCGCCGGTTGCGGCGTTTTTGGTGATGTGCACGGTCACGCTCAACGTGCTGCTCCTTATGCTTCTCGACCTGTTTCTCGAGACGCTCACCGGCGATGAGACAAAAACAGGCGTGCGGCGCGGACTTTTCATAACTATTCTGCACGCCGCGCTCGTAGTCGCTCAGCTGCTCGCGGGGGCCGCGCTCGCGCTCGGCGGCTTTTCGCTCCTGTACGCTGCGGCGGCCTTTTTCTCCGCACTGGTCGCCATCCTCGCGCTGGTCCTCCTGCGCGGCTTCCGCGAGCCGGAATACGAGTCGGTCGACTGGCAGGTAGTACGCGCGCGCCTTGTCAGTTCAAGTGATTTGCGTGCGTCCTTTTACGCGCAGTTCTTGCTGCGATTTTTCAACGCAGCCATGATCGTGTACACGCCGATTTACCTCTACGAACACATAGGAATACCTCTTTCGGAAATGGGCATAATATTCGCCGCGACCTTGATACCCTTCTTGCTGCTCGAGATACCTCTCGGCAAGCTCGAAGATACGAAGCACGACGAACGTTTCGTTCTCGTTATAGGATTTATCGTTCTCGCATTCTCGACCGCGCTTCTCTCGTTCGTGACGACGCCGGCCGTGGTAGTCTGGGCGGCGCTCCTTTTTGCGACGCGCGTTGGCGCCGCGATGGTGGAGATGGGCAATGAGGTGCACTTCTTCAGGCAGGTGAGCGGCGTGGACGCCACGGAGATGGACGCGTTCCGCATGCTCGTGCCGCTCTCGCACACCGTCGCACCTATCGTGGGGGCGCTGTTCCTTCTTTTGTTCCCGATCCAATACATTTTTCTCGCGCTTGCAGGCATACTTATCATTGGCATACCCGTCGCGCTCGGCGTCCTCAGCCGCGCGTAGAACGTGCAGACACCCTAGGCAACGTTCCACGCTCTGCCCCTGCGCCGCAGAAGCTCGTCGCGCTCGAGCCCTGCGAGAGCTTGCCTGCACTTGATCCGGTCTATGTGCTTATTCGCGCGAATTAGCACATAGATGTGCGTCTCACGTGCGCCGCCGCCGTGCAAGGCCCGCAGGATAGCGCCGCGAATTTGCCGCAGCGAACCCTCGAACTTCGACTGCTTCGTATAATGCGCGCTGCGCGCGTTGAGACGCACCCCGCTTGCCTTCAAATATGCGCCATAATCCATAAGCGCCCAGTGCCACTCGCGCGGACTCTGTTCCATCGCCGCATCCGCCGCGACAGCCAAAATATCCCCATCTTTTACCAAGGACCGTCCTTGGTAGAAATGGTGGAGAAAGGCGGTGCGGATGTTAGTTTCGACGAGGACCTCGGGTTCGTTCCATGCAAAGATGCGGACCGCCTTCGCTGTATACTCGCCCACTCCGGGCAGTGCTATGAGCTCGCGGTAGGAGCGCGGCACTTTGCCTCCATGCTTCTCGACGATAGCTTTTGCCGCGTCATGCAGGAATTTTGCCCGCCTGTTGTACCCGAGCCCGCTCCACAGGGTAAGGACGCGGGCGAGCGGCGCGCAGGCGAGGGAGTGCACGGTCGGGAACTCTCGCAGAAAAGCGCGGTATTTCGGTATGACTCGCGCGACCTGCGTCTGCTGCAACATTATTTCGGACACCAGTATGCGGTAGGGGCTGCGCGCGCGGCGCCACGGCAGTGCATGCCGACCGCTCGAGTTATACAGCGCACGCACGCGCCGCCGAAAACGCTGCACCTCCTTCGCACTCGGCATTACGACGCGGCGGAGCCGCCCGCAGGCGGCGTGTGAACCGTCGGCCCGCCGTCTGAGGGCATTACGAGTATCGCAAGAAGGTAGGCGATGACGCCGGGGAACACGCCCGTAAAGATGACAAAGAAAATGAACAGAACGCGCAGGAGGGTCACGTCGATATCAAAGTAATCGGCCAACCCCGCAAGCACGCCCGCGAAGGTTCCCTCTCGCCTGTTGCGCCGTAACCTCTTCTTTCCAACAGAATTCATAGTCGGCAGTATACTATGCAATGCGTAGTTTGCATGAAATTAGAGCTCATATATGACATCCTTGCGCTCCACCATCACCTTCCATTTCATCCTCTTTGCGTGACGATACAGCTTCATGTTCGGGTTAAAGCAAATGGGCTTCGCCACCATTTCGAGGAAAGGGATATCGGATTCGGTATCGCCTACGCCTACTGAATGTGCGAGGGTCAAGTTCTCTTTCTCGATAGCGCGCTTCAAAATGTTCGCCTTGTTATAGATGATATGCTCATCAGTGACGGCTCCGGTGAAGCACTCCTGCGGACCAAGTTCGTATATCATGCCGTACACCTTATCAAACCCGAGGCGCGGACAGAATTTGTCGAGTGCGGTTTTCGGCGAGTGCGAAACCGCGAGTAAAAAGTAATCCCTGCTCTTTAGTTCTTTTAAGAGGTCCCGCGTGTAGCGATACGTGCGTTTCCATTGCTCTTCCACCATCCGCTCCGCGGAATCCGCAAGCGCGCCATAGTGCACGCCCTTGATGTGCTTGCGGAACGTAGGCACGACCGCCTCGATATACGAGCCGTAGTCCCCCTCTCTGTCGAGCCACTTTCTCTCTTCCCGCTCATATGCCTGCCTCACGCTCTCGTCGAACACGCTGTCCTGTATCAGCTGATCTACCAACTCCAAAAGAAGACTTGAGCGGAATATGGTCCCGTCGACGTCGAACACCGCGACCTTTCGCTTCTGCCCCGCGTGTGTTTTTTCCGCACCCGCCATTGCCTCCATGCTACTACACCCGCACGTCAAAAGAAAAAGCCCCGAGCGGGCCCAAAAAAGGCGCCTCGGGAGGAAACGCCATACCCCTAACGCAGGCCGGGCGAGTGGAGCACCCTGGCTCCCCCGCAGAGCAGGAGCTGCGGCACCGCGACAATATCGCAGATCGAAATGCGGTGTCCGAGCGAGCAAATGCTCTCCCGCCGTGCGAGGCACTGCGCCCCCTGCCGGTTCGGGGTTTTCCCCAACATAATTGATGCTTCCTCCCAAGGCTGCTCTCATACTACACCCCCCTGTCACCGCTTGTCTAACAGTTGTGCCCGTCTCGCTTCTGGGGCATAATTCGATGTGGCGGAACTTGTTCTTTGCGTACCGCCGTACCTAAACCTAACAAAACGGGGAAAAGATGGAGGAAGCACTAAAAAAACTCGACCTGCTGCTCTCGCAGGTCGAGAAACCGGCGGCAAGAAGGCGGTGGGAGCCGTACGAGCCGCCACAGGAGGACTTTGAGCTCTACGACGAGCTCATGAGACGCTTCCCGGATAAGGAGCGCAAGGTGGTGGAGCAGCATATCCGAGGCGTCGCCGACGCCAAGGACATGCAGCCCGCAACTGTCTTGCGTGCGCTCCTGGACAAGATAGCGGCGACACTAAAGATCGCCACGTGTTTTGTCCTGCGGAAGATAGAGCAGCTCGGCTCTCTGCTGCTCTATCTCCGGCAGATACCTCTGCCGGCGTAGCAACCTCTCGTAGAGACGCATTGGGGGCGGCCCTTTGGCCGCCCCTTTTTTAATTCGACTTAGGCCACGTACGCGCCGCCTTCGGCCATAGCTTGGTGAGCGGGTGAGCGCTGCACTCATGCGGCCGCGCGGGGCACACGTAGCGGCCATAGAGGACGAGGCCGTTGTTGACGTACTTCCAATCTTCTTTGGGAACAAGCGCTTCGAGGTCTTTTGATATTTTCTTCAGGTCGCTATGCTGAGAGAGCTCGAAGCGCCGCGCGAAGCGCTTCACGTGGGTGTCTGTCGCGATACCCTCCCACGCATCGTACAGTTCGCCCAGAATAACATGCGCGGTCTTATAGCCGATGCCCGGAAGCGAAACCAGTTCGCTCTCGTTTTGCGGCACGCGCCCGCCAAATCCGCCCGGGGGCGCCGCCGCCACTATTTTTGCGGCTGAGATTATCGCTTTCGCCTTGTTGCGGAAAAAAGGTACGGATGATATCTCCTTCTCGAATGTCTTGGGATTCGCGAGAGCGAAATCTCTTGCCGTCTTGTATTTTTTGAAAAGCGTATCGGTAAGGCGGTTCACGGCCTTGTCGGTGCACTGCGCGGAGAGAATGACGGCGACCACGAACTGGAATGGCGTCTTGTACTTCAGCTCGCTCTTGGGCACCGGATACGTTTTCTTCAAGTACGCAACGATTTTCTTCGCCCTCGTTTTTCTATCTAGAGAAGTCACATGTGAATTGTACCTTACGTACAGGCGCTAGCCCTTGCAATCAAGATGCCACGGGATTGCTCCGGTATCTCTCCTAAATGTACGCTACCGCCCAATTGTCCATATACTCCTCTCGTGTCCGGCCGGACACGAGAGGAGTATATGGAAGGCATCGACCATTACGGGTCGGCGCGCGATTGCACGCTATAAACTGGGAGCTAGAGCGTTAGGTAGGCGCCTGACTCCGCTCGGCGGTGGAAATTGCCTCATGAAGCGCCCTCCTATTGGACCACGATAGGAACCGACATCGATGCGTCATGTTCGGGCAAACCAGACGCATTGCTGCGATGAAGCACGAGTGTTGCGGGCCCGCTATATTCGCCCAGGTCGAACGTCGCGCTAAATGGCACGAACTCTTCCGTCATCCACTCGCCTTCTGCCGTCGCTATCTCCATCGCGATGCGGTTGCCTTCCATGTCGAGCACTTCGATAGGAAAATCCGCCTCGAAAAACCACATGCCGCGCGCCTGTCCCGTCACCGTAAACTGCGGCAACACCGTCACCCCCGGATAAATGAGATCAAGCTGCACCATGTCCGGGCCAGCGTTATGCCAGGTTATCTGCTCAACCGGCGCCTCCGTTTGTCCCGGCCAAAAGAACCAAACAGCGGCGGCAATGATGGCGATGACGGCAGCCGCGCTCAACCACGTACTAAAGGACGAGCGCGTATCCTCCGCCACGGCTGTGCCTTCTTCGTTCATGCCTTCATTCTATGACCCTGCCTCAACGTGCGCAACTTGACAGGAAAGCAAGAGCGCAGCGATAGATCTAGGCAGTTTCAATGCTCCAGACGTCTATCGACGGTTCTTCATACATGCAGCGAGCACCGACGCGCCTTGAAATGGCGTGAAGCCGCGCACTCTGATAGGATTGCTCAACATTGACGATATGCGCTCGCAGAGAAAAACACGCAAGAAAATAGTCGTTATTGGCGGCGGTACAGGCACCTTTACGGTCCTCTCGGGTCTCAAGGAATACCCGTATGACCTGACGGCAATCGTTGCCATGTCTGACAGCGGCGGCTCGACGGGCCTCTTGCGCGATGAACTTGGAGTTTTGCCGCCGGGAGACGTTCGCACCTGCCTTATCGCACTCTCCCGCTCGGACAAACTCATGCGCGCGCTCATGAGCTACCGATTCGAGAATGGGGCGCTGCAAGGACACAGCTTCGGCAACCTTCTGCTCTCCGCCCTCGAGAAGGTGACCGGCAGCTTCGACGCGGCCGTTGAAAAAGCGTCCGACATTCTTCGCACCGGCGGGCGCGTTCTCCCCTCAACGCTCGACAAAGTGACACTCGTCGCGACGGTGGGCAAGCGCACCATTCGAGGCGAAGAACAAATACAACAGACGCACCTTAACGGCTCTTTGAAAAAACTGCACTTGGAGCCGGAGGGAAAAGCAAACCCCAAAGCGCTGCGCGCGATACGCGAGGCCGACGTTATCGTTATTGCGCCGGGCAACCTGTATGCAAGCATAATCCCGAACTTGCTTGTGCGCGGTATCCCCGAGGCGATACGCGCGAGCAAGGCGAAGAAAGTATTCGTCTGCAATCTCATGACCAAAGTCGAGCACACGCACGGGTTCAGCGTGGCGGACTACGTCGCCGCATTGGAGTCCTATCTTGGCTCGCCCGTCGACGTCGTTATCTTCAATAACAAAGTGCCGAGTGAGAAGCTGCGCAAGCGCTACGCGCGCGAAGGCGATACGCTCGTTTCGTGGGACGCGTTGCCGCAGGGCCCGGAGCTTCTCGGGTTGAACCTTCTCTCGCGCCGCTATCACGCAACCAATAAAGTCGGTACGCCGAGCGTCGAGAGCTCGCTCGTACGGCACGATCCTGACAAGCTCGCGGCGACTATCGTCGGTATCGTGAAGCGCCTCGATTCCTCACCTGCGCCTCGACGCCGGGAAAACGCAACGGCGCGCTGACGCTCGGGTCGGTGCACACGGGGCGTCGCTATCCCGCGGGACGCATTGCACATTCCAGCGTGCATACTATACTTTCCTCACAACCGAATATCGTATCCAGAGATGGGGAGAGTTCCGGCTCATTGAACCATCAGCAGCGTGTTCCGAGCATTGTCGAGGAATAATGTGCTCCATCCGGCCCGAAAGGGAAGATGCAACAAAACGCATGACCTCCCCTTTCGGGGAGTTTCTAGCTTTTGGGGTCCAGCTGCTAGAAATATTAGAATTCGGATGTATTACCAGAACCTAGAAGCTAGAAGCTATAAATTATGTTCCATTTACTTCAGCAATATACGACAGAGTCCGTAACTGCGGGCCATCCCGACAAAGTGTGCGACCAGGTGTCCGACGCGATTTTGGACGCCATTATCAAAGAAGACGCTACGGGCCGCGTCGCGGTTGAATGCCTCGGAAGCCACGGCACATTCCTCATCGGGGGCGAAGTGACGACACGCGCCTCCGTGGATTACGAGAAAATAGCGCGGAACGTGTACGACTCCATCGGCTACGACAACGGTGACCTGGAAGTCCTCGTTCGCGTCGCGCAGCAGTCACCCGATATCGCCCTCGGGGTGGACAAAGAAGGTGCGGGCGACCAAGGCATTATGTACGGCTATGCGACGGACGAGACGCCTGAATATTTGCCGCTCGGCGTCGTACTCTCCCACAAGCTCGCGCGCACCCTCGAAAAACTCCGGCGCGATGGCGTCTTCGCGTGGCTGAAGCCCGATGGAAAATCTCAGGTAACCGTCTCCAACGGCGCCGGCGTGGTCACCGCGCTCGTTTCGACGCAGCATGCCGAAGACGTGTCGCAGGCGGAGATACGTGAAGGACTTACCGAACGACTTTTTAAGCCGACCCTCGGTAGCATCGAGGGCGTCGAGATACTGGTAAATCCGACCGGCAAATTCGTCATCGGCGGCTTTACCGCCGACGCGGGCCTCACGGGGCGAAAGATACAGGTGGACACTTATGGAGGGCTCGTTCCCCACGGCGGCGGCTGCTTCTCCGGCAAGGACCCGACGAAAGTGGACCGCTCCGCCGCATACATGTGCCGCTTCGTCGCGAAAAACCTTGTCGCGAACGGCTACGGCAAAAAGGTGCTCGTCTCCGTCGCATACGCCATCGGCCGCGCGGAACCCGTCATGGTGGAAGCATACGACGAGAGCGGCAAGAATCTTACGGACGTTGTCTCGAAATTCGACTTCCGCCCGCGCGCGATCATCGAACGCCTCGACCTTCGCAAGCCCATATATAAGGAAACGGCCGCCTACGGCCATTTCGGAGTGGATGGCAGACCGTGGGAGCAGGTGGAAAAGATGTAGCGCACCGAAACACCGCGATGCCGTTGGACTGGCAGAGTAGGCGACAGCTTTGCAGCCACATTCCCCTCTTCCGCCAGTCGCCTGTGATGTGATCTTTATGCTAATCCTGCACAATCTTCAGGCAGGTTTCCTTACGTAATTCCCTCATACTTCCACACTATATCAGCAACATCGCGGCGGAACACGTTGATTGCGCTATCGGGAGAGAACGCATCCGGTGTGCGCTTTGGGTAGGTGCGGTTCGAGAGTATGACGAGCCCGATGCCGCGCTCCGCATCGCAGACGACCGAGCACCCTGTAAAGCCGGTCTTTCCGAAACACGCCACCCCTGTGGCGTGTTTACCCATGAAAAACGGCTCATTCACTGCCCAGCCAAGCCCGTATTCTGCTCCCCCCACTATCGACCTCGTAGGTCGATAGATTTGCAGGAGGGCTTCGAGAAAATTCAGAAGATCGGGTGCGTTTGAGAAGAGGCCCGCGTGTCCCACAGCGCGGCCCACCCGAGCGAAAACGCGCGCGCTCTCATCGTGAACGATGCCGCGCACATCCTTCCCATCCGCACCGATTTCCGTTGGAGCTGCGTCAGGCGGAAAAAATGTGGTGGAATCCATGCCAAGGGTGCTAAAGAGACGGTCGCGCGCCAGCGCATCGAGCGTATTTCCTCCGGCGCGCTCCACGACGAGCCCCAGCAAAAATGCCGGCGCATTCGTGTAGCTCGGCTCGCCCGGCGGGCCGTCGAATCCCCGCGCGAGCACCTGCCGCTCTATTTCCTCGGCCGGTTCATCTTTCAACTCCGACATACGCAGACCGCGCACGCGATAGCGAAGCAGATCCTCGACGGTCGCGCCGTACTCATTCCGCAACTCCGGCACATATCTCTTCACCGCGTCCGAGAGTGACAACTTCCCCTCTGCGACAAGCATGAGTGCGAGTGATGCGGTGGGAATTGATTTCGTGACGGATGCAACGTCGTATATCGTATCCTCGCGCACCTTCTCTCCGCCCGCTCCATATAGGGACGCTCCGAACGGAAGCACGAGCCGCTCCCCCGTCCGCTTTATGATGCCGACGACGCAGCCGGGAAAGACCCGCTCCGCAAGAGTACGCGCAGCGCGCTCGCGCACTATGGCTTCAAGCATGCCTTAGTATGCCTTAAACAGCACTAGACCGACATGGCTATTTTGGGCTGCGATTCGGCATCGAAGGTCACCTCGCTCGCGCGCTCTCCAATGTCTAACGGGTATTTGCCAGTGAAGCACGATGTGTTGAGCTCGGATTCCGGCACGCCGATGGCGCGGATAAGGCCGTCATATGAAAGGTATTGGAGCGACGTCGCGCCAAGATAATCGCGGATTCCCCGTAACGATTTCGTGGCGGCAATAAGATGTTCCTGCCGCGGCGTGTCGATGCCGTAAAAGTCGGGAAAACGCACGGGCGGCGACGAAACGAGAAAGTGCACTTCGCGCGCGCCCGTATCGAAGAGCATTTTCACTATCTGGCGCGATGTGGTGCCGCGCACGATGGAGTCGTCCACAATAGCAACACGCTTTCCTTCTATGATGTGCCGTATGGGCGAAAGTTTTATGCGCACGCCCTGGTCGCGCACATGCTGTTCCGGCTCGATAAAAGTGCGGTGAATGTAGCGGTTCTTCGCGAGACCCATTTCAACGGGGATGCCGGAGGCGCGAGAGTATCCTATCGCGACAGGCACCGCCGTCTCCGGCACGGGGACTATCACGTCCGCGGAGAGCACGCGCTCGCGCGCGAGTTCCACGCCGCACCGCTCCCGCACCGCATAGACAGAACGGCCGAGAAGTTCGCTGTCGTGCCGCGCGAAGTAGACGAATTCGAAAATATCAAGCTTCGGCTCAGCCACTGCGAGCTGCTTGCTCCGGATGCCCGCATCGTCAACGATGACCATCTCGCCCGCGCCGATCTCCCGCTCGAACTCGGCGCCGATAGGATGGAACGCGCACGTTTCCGAGGAGAACACAAAGCCGCCATTAAGGCGCGCAAGAGAAAGCGGACGAATACCGCAGCGATCGCGCAGCGCAACGAGCGCGTTCTTGGAAGCGACCAGAATGGAAAACGCCCCCGTGATGAGGGCGTAACTTTTGCTTACTGCCGTCTCGAGCGGCATACCTTCTTGCATGTGCAGCGAGATCGCTTCAGCCGCCATTTTCGAATCTGACCACCCGTCGGGTGACATGCCGCGGCCGCGAAGGAAGGATTCGAGCGCTGCGACAGTGGGGAGATTACCATTATGGGCGAGCGCTATCTGCGCGTCCCCCTCGCCGGCAAGGATGGGCTGCATGTGCTCGGGCCGCGAGCCGCCGCGCGTGGAGTAGCGATTATGCCCCACCGCAATATGCCCCGTAAGGCCCCGCATGTCCTCTTCGCTAAATGCCTGTGCGACAAGACCCATATTTTTGCAGCTGCGGATTTTGACGCCGTCCGCCGTTGCGATGCCGGAAGATTCCTGCCCGCGATGCTGCAGTGCGAAAAGGCCGAAATAGACGAGGCGGGCGGCGTCGAGTCCCCTCCCGAAAACTCCGAACACGCCGCACTTTTCGCCTATGTCACTCATGCATCCGGGTACTTCTCTTTTATCTCCTTCGCCAAATATGGATTCCACATCGCGCCAGTCGCGGTCATGACGACGTCTGCGCCTGCATCGCGGTATTCCTTGAAATCCTCCGGCACGGTGACGCCGCCGACCCCCTCGATAGAAAAGGTGAACCCTCGACGTTCTTTGATGGCCTTCAATTTGCGTACGAAATCGAGCCCTGCCCATTTGATACCCGCGCCGCACACGCCGGAGCGCAGGCGCGCGGGGGAACCGGGAAGCGCCTGTGCGCCCGAAGCGTCACGCACCTCCGCTTGCAGCGTATTGATACCGGAGAGGCCGTCTGCATACGCTTCCGCTATTTCCGCAAGCCGCTCCAGTTCGGCGTCATCTTTATAGTAGCCGACCTTCAGAATAAGCGGCGTCTCGCCGATAACGCTCCGGATTCCCTTTGCCGCTTTTTCCGTGACGTCGAGGTTGTAGCAGACCAACCCCTCGTTGCCGATGTTCGGGCAGGAAAGGTTCGTTTCGAGAACTTTCGCGCCAGTTTCCGCAGCATGTCGCGCGGCAAGTACATAGTCGTCGATGAAATCCTGCTCGCTCTGCCCTTCCCGTACGGTGCCCATGAAGCTGAGGACGAGCATCTGCCCTTCGCCCGCCGATGAAATCGCTTTTTGCACGTCCTCCTGCCACACCGGGGCGTCCTTCGACGGGACGCCGAATGAGTTGGTTATGGAAAGCGGCTCCGTGTAGGTCGCGTCGGCGACAACGGGTTCCTGCAGCGTCTCAAAAGTCAAGTCGCCATCCGGGTGGATGGCGAGAACATTCGGGAACGGATGGCAGGGAAATGAGCCGCTTCGCACCGTTTTGTACACGCAGATATCGAAACCCTTATCGAACGCGGCCTTGCAAAATGCGCTGTTGAGAAGCGGCCCCGCGGGGATACCGAGCGGGTAGTTGATTTTGTGCCCGTGAAAATCAAAGTGCGGCGCCTCTCTCGCCTCTATGCGCACCCCATCGGCGAACGCGCCGAACGGCCCCGCCTCGTAGTTCTCCTCGTAGCTCTTCAGCGGATCGTAAAACGGCGCATGCAACATGCCCACATATTATCACACGCATCCGCGCACAGAGCGCCTGCTCACGGCGCGTATGTACAACTCACCCGCCGAGCCGTATGATGTCGGCATGCCAACGGATATGTTCTCTATCCTTCAGCGTTCGCTTTTCTTCGCGTTGCTTGCGGGCGCGGGCGTCCTCCTCGTGTGGGTGCTACACAACTATCTCATGCCGGTATTTTGGGCCGCGGTTTTCGCGCTTATCCTCTATCCCGTCTACCGCTTTCTCGTCCCCCGCATGCGCAGTGCCTCCCTCGCCTCCCTCACGACCATCCTGTTCGCGCTCATAGTCATTTTCGGCCCGCTCTTTCTTATCGGCGCGCAAATCGCGAACGAGGCCGTGGGTCTGTACATAAATCTCACGATGAACGGCGGGGGGGATCTTGATGCGCTCTCGAATATTCCACTCCTTCCGCAATTAATGGAAATGGCCGGCTACGACGCAGCCGACATGCGCCAGCACGCCATTGACTTCGCCCGCAACGCGAGCGCGTGGGTCGCTTCACAAGCGCTCTCCATCGGCGTCGCAACGTTCGACGCAGCAATTAAGTTCCTGCTCATGCTCTATCTTTTATTTTTCTTTTTGCGGGACGGCGAACGGCTCCTTGCATACATCCGGCGCATACTTCCCTTGGGTGAGCGGCGAGAAGACGTGCTTTTCACCAACTTGACGCGCACCATCGTCTCAATATTCAAGGGCACGTTCGTCATTGCAATCATTCAAGGCCTTATGGGAGCGGCACTCTTTGCGATCGCCGGCATCGGCAGCGTCGCGCTATGGGGCGTCGCGATGGGGTTCCTTTCGGTTATTCCCGCCGTGGGTCCCATCCTCGTATGGCTTCCCGCAGGCGTTATTCTGATCTCGACAGGTGCAGTATGGCAGGGCATCGTCGTACTCGCGGGCGGAGCATTCGCCATCAGCGCGGTAGACAATGTGCTGCGGCCGCTTATGGTCGGGCGCGACACGAAAATGCCCGATGCGCTCATACTGCTCTCCATTCTCGGCGGACTCTCCGCCTTCGGCGTCGCCGGCCTCATAATCGGGCCCATCATCGCGGCACTGTTCCTCTCCGTACTCAACATGTTCGCGGCGGAGTACGAGATAGAGCTTGCAGAGCGCGGCTGACGGCGAGCAGCCCGAATATCCGTGCGGTTTTTTATTACGCGTTAGCGGAGCAATGCCCCGCGCAGCCCCTTATCGAGCTTGATGTATCACGCGCTGCGGGAACGGGATGACGATGCCTTCTTTATCGAACGCTATCTTGAGGCGCTTTCGCAGCTCGCCGGTCACATCCCACTGCTTCAGCGGTTTCGTGTCGCCGAGTATCTTTATGATAACGGCTGAATCGGCAAAATCATCCACGCGCAGGAATTTCGGCGGCGATATGATGAGCTCCTTCCATGCAGGGTCAGACGCCATTTCTTCACCAACGCGATTCACGACATCGATCACCTGTTGCAGGTCGGAGGAATACGAAACACCTATGTTCAGGTTCACCCGTGAAAATTGTTTCGAGAGGTTCGAGACCTGCACCGCCTCGCCATGCGGCACGTGATGGACCGTTCCGTCCAGATCGCGCAGAATAGTGATGCGAAGCGTCACTCTCTCGACAAGTCCGCAGGTCGCGCCTATGCAAACAACGTCTCCCACACGGAACTGATTCTCGACAATAATGAAAAAACCGGCGATGAGGTCTTTGATCAAGTACTGCCCGCCGAATCCGAAGGCGATGCCTGCGACGCCCGCAGCTGCAAGAAGCGGCGCGATGGCGACACCAAGCTCGGAGAGGATCATGAGGCCTCCCACTATCCAAATGAGGATAGAGGCGGTGCTCTGAAGTACCTGTATAAGCGTGTTCTCGCGCTTCTCCTCTGCCTCGGGAGAAAGACGCTCACTCGCGATAGTGCGCCGCACGACCTTTTCTATAAAGTAGCCGCTGACGCGCTGCGCCGCATACGCGGCGACGAGTATAAGGACGATCCGCGGGCCGTGCGCAACGAGCCACTCTTGCGAAAGCGACGCGAGATCGGTCATGTTCATTGTTCCGACCCTATCGGAAAAGCGCCCGCAGCGCAAGCGTGTACCACCGTGCTACACTGTGGGCTACACTCGGGGTATGAATACAGACGCTGAAAGACTAGCCGTCCTTAAGCATAGATCGTACGAATTATTGCTAGCGAACAGGCGCTATGCGGCGGCGCATCAGTACACGGTACCCTCTCCCGATACCTATCCGTACCAGTGGCTGTGGGATTCATGTTTCCACGCTATCGTCTTGGCGCACTTCAATGTCGACGATGCGAAAAAAGAGATGCGTTCGCTCATCTCTAAGCAGCTGGGCAACGGCATGATTCCGCACATGATCTATTGGCAGCGTACAGCCGCGATAGACATCGATTGGGGACGCCCCGACACGTCGTCTATCACGCAGCCGCCGCTCCTGTCGACCGCCGTGCGCGCCATTTACGAAAAAGATGGTGACAAAGAATTCTTAAAGGAAATGTACCCGGCAATGTATCACTTTTACAACTACTTTCTCACCGAGCGCGATCCGCGCGGGAATCACCTGATGAGCATCATCAATCCGGATGAGAGCGGAGAAGATAATTCGCCGCGTTTCGATCACGCGATGCGCCTGCCGCCGCGGCACACGCTGAACGAGAATTTCGCAAAGCGGGTCGAGCTTATAGCCCGGAACAAAACGTGCAACTTCGACGCGCCCTTCTGTATGAAGCAGCACTTCTGGATAAAAGACGTGCCGTTTAACGCCATCTTCGTGCAAGGGCTGGCGGATCTCGCGCACATTGCCGACACAATCGATATGAAAGAAGACGCGCTGCGCTACGAGGCGCGGCGAACGGAAGTGATGGGCGCCATGCGCGATCGCATGTTCAAGGAAGGACTCTTCTGGACGCTTGAGGGTCCGGAATATGAGATCGTGCCCGTAAAAACGTGGGCCGTGTTCTCGCCGCTTTTTGCGCGTATCCTTACCGACGAGGAAGCCTCCCGACTTGTGAACGATACCCTCTTGAACGAATCAGAGTTCTGGGCGCCATGGGGCGTACGCACGGTCTCCAAGACGGAGCCGTCTTACGACCCGAAAGGTTTTTGGCGCGGGCCAGTGTGGTTCGCCGTTCACTGGTTTCTATATCGAGGCCTTGTCGAATACGGGCTCTTCGAGCCGGCGGAGAAGATACGCAATATATCGTTGCGCCTCATTGAGGAGCGAGGATTCTTCGAGCAGTTCCATCCGGAAACAGGCGAAGCGCTCGGCGCGCGCAACTTCACGTGGGGCACGCTGGTAGTTGATATGTTCGAGCGTGCAACCGGCGCGTCGGCCCGCTCCGGCGCGGAAGCGGCGGTATCCTCATCCTCCTCGCGCTAAGCGCTCACCGCGTTTTCAGGAACGGCTCAGTACGATATCATCAGCACACACGTTACTACGAATAACCGACAGGCAGCACCTATGGGATTTGAAGCATACGCGGCGCGCTCACACGAGAAAATGCAGGATGTTCTCATGCATCCGGATGCCGACGGACCGCGCATCCATTACTATATGATCCGCGGCGGGTCAAAAAAACGCAACATAACGATCTGGGAAACGGGCACGATCGGCGGCGAATACATAAAGACCTACGGCCACTACCATGTGGGCGGCCTCGACGAAACATATTGGATACTCGAGGGTGAGGGTATCGCGCTTTTGCAAAAGCGAGCTGAAGAGAACGGGGAGCCGCAGGCCGATATCATCGAAGAATTCCGCGCCGTTCCAGTCAAAGCGGGAGAATCCGTCTACATGCCGCCCGGGTACGGGCATCTCTTGGTGAACACCGGCCCGACGTGGTTCGTCACGGCTGACGACAGTCCCGTCGAGGGACCGGATGATTCCGCGTCGATGCCGGGGCATGCCGATTATGAGCCGGTCAAACAGATGCGCGGCTTCGCCTACTACGTCGTCGAGGAAAAGGGTGCACCGATACTCGTACCGAATCCCCGATACAAAGAGGTCCGCCACACGGACTTCGGCGGGCTCTCTGTGCGCGCTTGACTCTTCCATCCACCTCGCGCTGCTATCCAAAATCTTCCTGCGCGGTATCATGCAGGCATGGCATACATCGTGTTCGACATAGGCGGCACGCAAACGCGCGTCGCACTCGCCGAAGAATCGAGTGTGCTCGGCGATTTGGAAACGTATGATACGCCGCAATCGTATGATGAGGGCGTTGAAAGACTGGCGGCTGCCGTGGGTCGGCTTTCCGACGGCCACAATGTGGAGGCAATCGCTGGCGGGCTGCCCGGATTGTTCGACGCGTCGAAACAGCGGCTCGTCCGCGCGCCAAATCTTACCGGATGGATAGGAGAGCCGATCGCGGAGGCGCTGGCGGCTCGTATTGGTTTACCGGTCTTTCTCGAGAACGACGCCGCGCTCGGCGCGCTCGGCGAGGCACGGCAGGGAGCGGGCAAGAATTTCGGCATCGTTGCCTATATTGCGGTCGGTACGGGTGTCGGCGGCGCACGCATCGTCAGCGGACACATCGATTCACACGCCGCAGGGTTCGAGCCGGGACACCAAATAATAGACAGCGAGGGTGCCTCCTTCGGTGCGGCAAACGGAAGGCTTGAGCGCCTCATCGCGGGTGCGGGACTCAAGGCGCAGACCGGACTTGAAGCAAAAGACATTCACGACCCGCGCGTATGGAGCCGCGCGGCAAAACAGCTTGCCGCGGGCCTCGTGAATGCGGCCGTGCATTGGTCGCCGCATGTCATCGTGCTCGGCGGCTCCCTTATCTGCGGCGTGGACGGCATCCCCGTTGTGCAAGTCGAAGAAGAGTTCAAGAGGCGCCTCGGCGATATTTATCCCGAACTGCCTGCCATAAAAATGGCGACGCTCGGTCGCCAAGCCGGGCTGGTGGGCGCGGCGGAGTATGCCCGCGGCAAACTGCGCGAACCGCGCACGCGCGCTATGTAGCGGGAGTCATCCCTTTTTACCATCCAGCTCGCTGAGACCTTTTTCCGGCCCGCTCTCGCCGTGCCCGGACGCACCGATGCGCTCGGCCCGATACTTTGCGAGCATGCGCATAAATATGGTAAGTCCAAGAAAAGCGAGTCCGATACTTGCGCCGGAGAGCGCAAGAATGACCCACACACCTCGCTCTGCGACGAATACGGCGCCGAGCGCCGAAAGAAACGCGGTCGGTAGCACGCCCACCAGCACGTGTATAAAAATGAAAGTATAAAACGGCAAGGACGTCAGCCCCGCGCCGTACGCGGACAACTCCTGAAAGAGAATAAATGACACGCGCACCGTCAGAAAGCCGCGCGCCGTTCCCATCAACTCGAGCGATTGCGCAAGAAGATTCTCGCTTTTTCCGAGCATGCGCTCCACGAGCCCTCTGCCGAATACGCGCGCAAGAAAGAACGCTACCGCGCCGCCGATAGCATCACCCAAAATAAGAAGCGCGGTACCCTTCCAAAAGCCGAACAATGCGCCTCCCAGCGGATAGAGCGGCGAGCCGCCCAACGGAGCGATTATTATTGTTGCCGCCTTCGCGAGGACGAGCAGCGCCGGTGCCCACACTCCGGCTGTCTCTATTCGGGCCTGTATCGCGTCGAAATTGAAGTAACGGATGAGAAAAATGATGCCGAGAAGCACAATGGCAAGTCCGAGCAGGTTCTTGCCGATGTCTCGTGTGGAAAGTGTGCGTAGATGTTCCATGGAAAAGGCGCCCCATAGTAGCACGGCGCCATACTCTCAAGGACGTGCGGTGGCGGCGTCTGTTACCGTAGCTCCATATCGCGCACTACCGTTAGGAGCTCGTTCCACTCCTGTGCGGATACGTCGCCGTACCACTCGATGCGGTGGTCTGTGCCGAGCGGGTCGCACTCTTCCATGGACAATTCTTCTTCGCCCGAGAAGCAGCGTGTTTCTGCGCCCTCGATGCGCGCACGTATCCATACAAAGCCCGCCTCGCCCCACGACTGGGGCCTTGAAACCGGCACGAGGTAGGCGGCGAAAGGCGTGCCGTCAGCCAGCGTGAACATCATTGAACCCGGCGCGATTGGAAACCCGACCGGAAAGTTGACCGGCTGCGATGAAGCGAAGAGGCCTTCGGTAGGAACGCCCATCGGAAAGACGGACACGTTCGTTACGTTATGGTGGTGAATGAACGGCGGCGTTTCCGCACTACCGGCAGGCAAGGGGCTGTATGCATTAAAGATCGGTTCGAACTCTGTGGATGAGGCAGTGCGCCACTGTGCTGGGTAGCGGAACTCAAATCCGTACACCTCATTCGTAAAAAGCGCCCATTCCTCTTCGGCAACAGGCTCTTCAGGAACGCCGTTCCTCTCCTCCGCCACTTGGGAGGTAAAGTATATCCCTCCGCCGACAACGACGATGAGGAGCGCGATTATGATCGTCCATGCTCGTGTCATACGCATCTCATACGCATCAATGGTAGCAGCAAACCGCACTAATATGAAATGTCCATGAACTGCGCGAGCCGCCGCGGCCACCGGCTGCGGCGGCCGGCCCTACACAACCTCCTCTTCTTCCTCCCGCCGAGTAAGCGCGGAGCCAAGTATCCACAAAAGCAGTGACGCGGCGGCGGCACCGAGCACGAAGTACAGTGCGTCCAGGAGTGTAACGCCCGCGCTTGCAGCCGCGGCCGCTTGTGAAGATGCGCGGGTCGCGGCAGGTGTCGTCGTTGCCTCATTTTCCTCAACCACTCCTGAGACCTCGGGTATGCCGGGAAGTGCGGCCCCTGCGCTCTGCATCGCCGCGACTGCCGGCGCCGGCGGCGGAGGCGGCACGCTGAGCGCGGCAAGTTCAATATGCCCGTTCACACCGAGTATGCGCCGGTCGCCGTTTCGCTTTACCAGTTCGGTCGATAAGGCATAGAGGCCGGCCGCAGCGCTCTCTCCGAATCGTATGTCGTAGGAGATGCGCACCTCCTCGTGCGGCAGCACGGCTCCTAAGTCCCATACTTCCGTGCGGATGACGCGTCCTGAAGGGCCGCGCAAAATATCGCGCACTTCTACTTCTTCGGTCGAAAACGCACTCGTGTTGCGGATGACAAGCTCGGTCGTGACTGATTCTCCATGGGTCGCACTCGACGTTGCCCGTACGCGGGCGACCGAAAGATCGCTCAGCTGTCCCGTTATGGGTCCCGGTGCCGCGGAAAGATTTTGGTTGAGCGGCGCCGGAGGAGGCGGCGCGATGAAGCCGCCGCCGCCGCCGGAGCGCTGCGGCTGCGCCGTGCGTATAGTCACCGTATCCGTATTATCGTCCGCGTTGTTGTCCGGCTCATGCGAGCTGGCTGTTATTGTATTGGTGATGCTCGTCCCCATGCCGGCACCTTCTATGCGCGCCGTATACGACACCTCCACGGCGCCTCCCGCAGGCAACGTGCCAATAGTCCACACAAGGTTGCCGTCGCCATCTTTCTCATAGTCGACGGTGGCCTCGAGAATGTGCAAGTAGCGCGAATCATACCGGTCCGACAGCGTAACGTTCGTTGCCGTCGAGTCCCCATTATTTATGACCGTATAGGTATACACGACGTCCGTGCCGTCCTCTATGCGCTCCGCGGTTTTGGCCTGCGCGCCGACCCACAGGTCCGGGCGGCCGAACGCTATGTTGCCGTTGAAGTCGCCGAATATATTGATGATGGCGAGCAGCCAATTGCGGCCGATAACGGTACCGTTCGCGATGTTGACGAGGTTCACTCCCGCAAGCGCATTGCCGGTCGATATAAGCGCGGTCTCAGCCCCCGTTATGAGATTGTCCCCCGTGAGCGCGACCACGCTCAGATTGTTCTTGATGAGGGCGCTCGACGTAGCCGCCACCGTCGTAGCGGAATGTGCGGCGCCACTCCCGCCCGTTGAGTTGCCGAAGAGATATATGCTTCCGTCCGCTCCCTTGCTCCAGTGAAGTCCTTCTGGCGCTCCGAATATCTCGCCGACCCAATCACCGTGCACCCGCAGCAAGATAGCCACGTTTCCGCCGCCGACGAGCGTCGTGTTCAACTGGTTGAACACGTTCGCCGTGGAGCTAGACGTGCCGGTGCGTATGTCGCCTGCCCCCTCTATGGCGTTACCTCCCGAGTCGGCGGCGGAGTCGATATTGTTTTCCACCTGCGCCACATTATTAATGCTTACGGAGGCCGCGTGGCCGCCCGCAAGAGACGACAAGAACGCGTCAAGGCCGGGGAACACGATGTCACCGTTGATGCCCTGGAAAGCGTTCAGCGTAACGAGCACATAATTGGAGTCGACAATATTCGTATTCGCTACATTCACGACATTGAGTCCCGCGTACGCGTCGCCCGTTTCGATCGCCGCGCTCATGCCTCCCTCTATAGTGTTCTCTCCACTCGAAGCCCGAATGACAGCAGCGTTCTCTATGTACGCGTCGTTCGACAGGTTGACGCTCACACCTTCCGCTCCCGAGCATTCGAACAAGCCGCACGCGCCGAAGAGCGAGCCGCCGCTGCGGAAATCAAGCGTGCCAAAAAACAACTCGAACAGGTTCGCAAAATAGACGTAGCCGCTTGAATTTACGAGGTTTGTATTCACGATATTGAGTATGTTCGCCAGGGCGATCGCCGTGCCGGTCTGTATAGTCGGTCCGGTTGTTGTGGCGTGCGAGCCCTCTTCACCGCTTTCACCTGAGGACGGAGCGACCGCAGTTGTCGTA
>PFBM01000016.1:0-24894 GCA_002773285.1 Candidatus Kaiserbacteria bacterium CG10_big_fil_rev_8_21_14_0_10_59_10 | reverse complement strand
GCTCCGTCAGTGGGGTGGTCGTCCCCTGCTCGATACCGGGCGTTTGGTTCAGTGATATCCCGGCTAATGCATCACCCTCTGCCTCCTCCCCGTTGTTCGGCTCGTCGGCGTCCGATGCTTCTCCGGCATCCGTACCGTCGGATCCTTCGGTATCATCGGCAATTTCTGCAAATGCTTCATCATCTGTGCCCTCCTCTTCGCTTTGCTCGCCCTCATCCACTTCCTCCGGCTCCGCATCTTCAGTGCCGCTCTCGCCTGCCTCGCCTGATGATGTTCCTTCTCCACTCCCGTTTACGCCCTCTTCCGCTGCGTCAGATTGTTCTTCCTCATCCTCTTCTGCACTCCCTGCGCTCGTATCAGTATCCACACTTTCAGCATGTTCCGCATCATTCTCCTCGACGGTATCTACATGTTCCGCGCCTGTTTCCTCTTCGCTTCCCGTTTCCTCGGCTACCGCGATCGCGGCAAAGGCGAACGGGTGTAATACGAATATCACGCAGAGGATAGAGGTGAATAGTTTATAGGTGATGTGAGCCGTTACCATACGCTGTTATGTTCTGTTCTCTCGATACGCTCTCGAGCGATGCTCAAGGGCGTATCTGAAAACAGGAAGATATCCTGTTTTCAGACGCTGCTAATTGCGGATGATGCGCGTCATGGTGCGACCGGTAATCGTCACCACGTCTGCGAGCGAATCGGCTGTGCCAGTAGAAACATGGCCGCCCGAGCCGCCGCTGCCCCCATGGCCGCCGTCACCTGCCGTTGCAGAGTCACCGCCGCCTGAGACCGCGACATTACCGCCCTCTCCTCCAGTTGCGCCCTCGTTCCCTGTCGACGAATTGTTGCCGCTGTCTGCGTCTACAACGAGCGAGGTGCCGACGCTCGAAGAGTTGCGGTTGCGCACGAGTATGTCGTCGTCGCAGCCGCATCCGACGTATTCCCGCTGGTAGAACACGTTGAGGACGTCGCTCTGGTTCTCTGAGCTCGTCTCAAGGTCCGTCTCACTGTGCGAGAGTGAGCTGTCTTCGTTGTGCTCCTCCACGTACGTCTCGCTCTGCGAGCCGGACGAGCTGGAGCTGGAGCTGCCCTGGTCCCACGAGCTGGACGAGGAGCCGCCACCGCCCGAGGATGCCGAGCTGGACGATTCATGCTCTTCCTCCTGCTCTTCCTGTCCGCCGGACTCCTTATTGCTGAAGATGAAGTCCGAGCTCGAAGAGCTTTCGTCATGATCTGACGTTTTCAACGAAAGCGTGTCCTTGGAAGAGTGCGATTCCGCGTTGATGACGAGCGTTTCGTTGAACATATGTTCGTCCGACTTGCTGTCCTCGATCACGGTGTCGGTATTGTTCACCTCGGTATGGACGAGCGCGGTCGCGATCGCGTTGCCGCTCGTGACATTCCCGCCGGAGCCGCCATCGCCGCCGTCGCCGCCCGAGCCGGCCGTTGCGGAGTTGCCCCCGCCGGAAGCGGCTGCGTTCCCGCCATCGCCCCCTTGAGCACCCTCTCCGCCGGTCGATGTGTTTCCGCCAGAGTTCGCGCTAACGATAACGGTGTTCGTTACGTCCGAGGTACTGTTGTTGTCCACGGTTATCGAACCCGCGAGCGCGCTTTGCACGCTGACCCCGAACACGAGACCGAGGATCGCCGCTACTGCGGCGAATCTAGGAAGTACTGTTGTCATAGATTCTTACTTTCATGTACATGCTAATAACACCTGTTAATGAAGGCACATCGACCTCATCAGTGCCGTTCATGATTTTTCACCTTTTGCGGTGAAGTCAGTATGAAAAAACGGCCTAACTCAGCCGTTTTTCTTACCACGCCACATCCGGCGTGAACTCTTGATTAACTTTTACCAGAGCGCGAAGGAGGGGAGGTACAGTGTTGGCAAAATACTGGCGTAATCATCCGTCCACAAAGGAGCATGCGCACTGCTCGGATACGAATCGCTATGCGCGAACGGAAGCGCCCGGAACACCTCCGGTGAGCGCGCAAGGAGAACCCACTCGGATACAGTACTTCCCTCATAGGGCGCGTCCCAATCTCGGATGATCATGCTGCTGAATCCCAAGGCGGTGGCAAGGCGCGTCACGACCGGCGAAAGCGTCAGGTACTGATTCGACACATGAATGGCAAGGATGCTGGTATCGTCGCGCAAGTGTTCGGCATACAGCGCAAGCGCCTCCAATGTGAGAAGGTGAACGGGGATCGCATCGTCCGAGAACGCGTCGACGGCAAGCACGTCATAGCGGCTGCGCTCCGGGCTTCGCAGCTCTGCACTAAGCAGCATGCGCCCGTCGCCGTGCCGCACCTCGGCACCGTCACAGAGCGATAGGTATGAGAAATACTCTTGCGCTATGCGGGTCATGCGCCTATCGATCTCGTAAAATACGTATTCATCACGTTCGCGACAATACGCCGCGAGTGTGCCGGTGCCGAGTCCGATGACGCCGACGCTGAGCGCGCCTTCACCGCGCGCACTCTTCGCGAACGCGAGTGCGCGGCCAATGCCGCTCGAGGGCGCGTAGTACGTTATGGGCAGATCGCGGCGCTCAGGATCCATGAATTGCGCACCATGGCGGGTCGATCCATGCGAAAGCACGCGCATGTCCCCGTAATCGCGCACGGTCGCCACGCCGTAAAAATTCCGGGACGTGTGTACGCGGCCGCTCGCATCAACGACAAAAAAGGCGACCAACACGCCGGTTGAAAGCGCGGCGACGCCCGCAGTGAATGCGACCCTGCGCGCACGCACGCCGCTTTTTGGCACGATGTGACCAAGAAGCAGCGCAGCCGCAACGCCCGCAGAAAACGCGACAGCGAACGGCAGTTCCCAAAAATCGGGAAAGAGCGCCGGCGCGATGATACTGCCGAGAAGCGCCCCGAGCATGCCGCCAAACGAGAGATGGAGGTAAAAAATGGGCGACTCGATACCCGAAGGACGGAGCGCGTACAAACGCGCATGACAGACAAGGCATGCGATAAAGAGCAGTGCGAGATACGAAAGCGTTTCCACGCTATGGCTCATGCCAAGAAACTGGAGCGAGAACACCCACAGCGCCGCGAGCCACAGTGCAAGCGGCGGCAGGCGCCCTTGACCATATCCGGCGAAGGCAAGAATGAACGTCAAAAGGTACAGCGCAAGCGGCGCTATCCACAAAAGCGGTATCGGCGCTATGACCTGCGTTATCTCAGTCGAGGTTGCGACAAGCAGGAGCGCCGGCAACGCTGCATACGAAACCCACACGGCCCGCCGCCGCAAGCCGTATGTCTCCTGCGCCGACCCTCTCCCCTCCGAAGCCGGCGCACTGAAGCGCGTGTGCCGGGCGATGTATATGATGGCCGCGACGCAAGCGGCAAAGAGCGCGCTCCAGAGCATTCCTTGGGACGTCAAGGGCAAGAGGGGCTCGGCCGCGAGCGGATAACTTGCGAGCGCCAAAAGCGAACCGGCGTTCGAGATGGCGTACAGCGTATACGGTTCGCGCTGCGCCGTCCGGGCATACCAGTACTGCAAGAGCGGACTCGTCGTCGCGAGAAGAAAATACGGCGCGCCTATTGCTGCGCCAAGCGCGGCCAATACAAGCAGTGAGGCGGAAGTGCCTGAACCAAGCGTCCACTCAAGCGGCGGCATAAGAGAGCGGTGGAGTGCGAACGAGACGCCAACCCATGCGAGCGAAACAGAGGCAACAAGCGTGTGTACGAGCACTTGCACTCTCGGAGAGCGCTTGCTCAGCGCATAGACGTATACGTACCCTACAAAAAGGAGTCCCGTAAAGAAAAGTAAGCTCGTCGCCCATACGGAGGAAGAGCCGCCGAACGCGGGCAATAGATGCTTCCCTACGAGCGGCTGAACGAAGAAAAGAAGGAACGCGCTCGTAAAAATGGAGGAGGCGTAGAGCGCATAGGACGACGCTACACTCCCTTGTGCCGCAGGCATCGGCGCATTGTATCAGCTCTTGGGCCTGTCTGAGAGGCGCGCGGCGGCAGCGCTCGCGTTGGGAGCGTTAACCGACCGTGAACCTCGGTCAGAGCGGAAGGATTATGGCTGAAAGAGTTCCTCCGGCAGGAAGCGAACCTCTTCAACGCCCTCATACTGGCGGGCGGTTTCGTCTATCTGTGCCCACAAAATGCCGACTCGGCACGAACCGCCAACCGTCCTACCCTCAGGGTCGTTGAACGTGAACGTCAGTACGCCGTCTTCCAGCGTCGCGGATACGAGCTCGAACCCCTCAAGCGGGTACTCGGTCGTAATGCCGGCGGCGCGCTCTTCTTCCGTAAGCTCGCCCGAAAGAAGCAGGCGTATCGTGTCCTCGATAGGCGTATGCGTCGTGATCTCACGCTGCACAGGCACGAGCCCAGCGCGAGAGCACATCACGTTCCCGGTCGCGTCCGTGTCTAGCTCGGGATTGTAATAGTACAGCTGAATAATGTAGGTCAGCGGCTCTTCCTCAACATCGCGGGACATGAGCCACGCTATACCGAGCACGACGACGAGCCCAACGACTAGAAATCCTGCGAATGTTTTGTTCATATCCACTATTTGTGCGTATTGTGCATGAGGGAGCAGTGAACACGCTCTACTCTACGATGACGCTCCCGCGCATATTGGGATGAGGCACGCAATAGTACTCGTAGAGGCCGGCTTCGGCAAAAACGACCGCTCGCGACTCACCCTGCGCAAGAAGACCCGTATCGAATACGCCGCTCGTATGCGTCGCCGTGTGCGCGACCTCATCCTCGTTGGTAAACACGACAGTGTCGCCTGCGCGTATGCGCACAACGGCGGGAGAGAACGCAAAGTCGCGTATCGTCACATGGACGAGGTGCGGCTCCCTATCCTCAACCTGCGGCGGCGCGGCTGCAGGCGGCGGTGCTGCCGGCGGCGGAGGAGGGGGCGGAGGGGGCAGGGGCGGCGGTGTCGTGTGCGTCGACGGTGCGGGCAGCACGCTTTCACCTGTCTCCGCACTATTCTCTGATTCGGAGAACACGCTCGCACCGAAGGGATCTTGTGCGGCAACCGGCTCGCTCGGCGAGCTGCCGCCTTGCGTCAAGACGAGAAGAAGCAGAACGATGCCGCCGATAACAGCTGCGATGAATAGGCCTATAGCGATACGCACGCCGGAGGACATGCGCGCATTGTATCGAACGCGCCTGTGCGCGCAACGGCCGCAGCACTAGCGTGCGGGTATTTTGCGCAGGCGCACGCTCTTTGGCGTCACTTCAAGATATTCATCCTCGGCCATAACCTCTATACTGCGCTCGATGGTCAGCTCAAGCGGCGGAACAAGCTGTATCGCCTCGTCGGAGCCGGAGGCGCGCACATTGGTGAGGTTCTTGCCTTTCGTCGGATTTACATACATCTCTTCCCCCTTCGCGGTGTTCCCGATGACCATGCCTTCGTACACGTCCGTCGCCGGCGCAATGTACAGGACGCCTCGCTCCTGCAAATTCCACAGTGCATACCCGAGCGCCTTGCCCTTCGCCATTGAAACCATCGAGCCTACGATACGCTTTTCTATCTCTCCCGCGTGCGGCCGAAATTCAAGAAAGCGAGAAGAGAGGACGCCCCTGCCCTTCGTGTCGAGCACGAATTGCGCCCGATAGCCAAGCAGCCCCCGCGTCGGCCCTTCGAGCACGACCCTAACGGACTCCCCCGCCGCTCGGAGGTCTTTCAGCACGAACTTGCGCTTGCCGAGGCGCTCGATCACGGTGCCCTGGAATTCCGCCGGCACGTCAACCACCGCTTCTTCGTATGGCTCGAGGAGTACGCCGCCTTCCTCGCGCGTGATGACTTGCGGTTGGGATACCTGCAGCTCGTACCCTTCGCGCCGCATCTGCTCTAGCAGTACAGAGATGTGCAGCTCGCCGCGTCCGTGCACCCGATACGATTCAGTAGACGAAAAATCGACCCGCAACCCCACGTTTACTTCCAGCTCCCTCTCCAACCGCTCTCGTATCTGGCGCGACGTGACGAATTTCCCCTCACGCCCCGCAAATGGAGAATTGTTGACCAGGAAATTGAGTGCGACCGTCGGCTCGTCGACAGCGATGGCGGGCAAGGGCTCCGCATCGCGCGCCTCCGCGACAGTCTCGCCGATGTAAATATCGGGCAGGCCGGCAACGATGATTATGTCGCCGGCGGACGCTTCGTCCGCATCCACTCGCCGCAATCCCTCGAACGAAAACAGCTTGGTGACCTTTCCCTCGCGCAGCTGTCCGTCCGGCTTCAACACGAAGACCTTCTGGCCGGTCTTCACCGTACCCTCGTAGATGCGCGCGATGGCGAGCCGGCCGAGGAAGTTGTCATACCCGAGATTGAACGGCTGCAGGCGAAGCGGGGCGTGAGAGGCGTCGGCGGAAGATGCGGGTGGCACATGCTCAATGACCGTATCAAGGAGCGGCGAGAGATCTTTCGATTCGTCCGTAAGCGAGCGCTTCGCGATGCCCTCGCGGCCGATGGCGTATACGACGGGAAAATTCGACTGTTCATCGCTCGCACCAAGCTCGAAAAAAAGCTCGAGCACTTCTTCCTCGGTGCGCGCAGGATCTGCGGCGGCTTTGTCTATCTTATTTATCACGACGATCGGCCGCAGGCCGAGCTCGAGCGATTTTCTCAACACGAAGCGCGTCTGCGGCATCGGCCCTTCCTGCGCGTCGACGACAAGGAGTACGGAATCAATGGAGCGCAGGACCCGCTCAACCTCCGAGCCGAAATCCGCGTGCCCCGGCGTATCAACGATATTTATCTTCGTGCCGCGATACAGCACCGATGCGTTCTTCGAATAAATGGTAATGCCGCGCTCTTGTTCAAGCGCGTTCGAGTCCATGGAGACACCCTCGGCGGCCGCCCCGCTCTGCCGCAGTATGGCGTCGGTTAGCGTCGTTTTGCCGTGGTCCACATGGGCGATGATAGCGATGTTCCGTATTTCGGTCATACAAAAGAAAAGGCGGCACAACCCGCCGAAACGTCATCGTACCTTAAAACGCCTCTATGCGAAACCACCCCCGCATTTGCGGGGGTGGTCCGGACTTGCGTCCTATTTGCGCTTTTTCTTTGCCATCTCTGATGAGATTAGCGGCTAATGTAAAAATCCTAGCACGCATGGGCGCATGCAATGCCTCCCCCAACCCGAAAGGTGGATAACTTGCCGGAAGCCCTGCCGCTCCCCGATCAGAGAACAAGCGCATCGAGTCCCATAGAGAGCTCTTTGCTTCCTAACTCTGCTCGTCCTCTTCCGTATCCTCGTCCTCGTCTTCGTTCTCCGGTGTGTCGATACCATCACACAGGGCGAAGATGCCGCGCGGTACCCTGTCGAACGGCAATTTCTCCCGCGCCTTGCAGCGCGCCTTCGCCGCTTCGGGCAAGCTCTCGAATACGGACCTGTCTTTGAACTTCATCAGAAGTCCTGGCGGAATAACGCCGCTTTTCCCCGCGCCATTCTCAAGAATGTAGTTGATATGCTCGCGCGTTTGTGGGCCGACTTCCCCCACCTGCTCCATATCGAAGCGTGCCTGAAAGCGCTTCACCGCCGCTGCCGTCAGCGGGCCGAAAAAGCCGCTCTCGATGCCCTCGGGGTAAATGTCGGGGTCTGTCGCGAGCACTCTCTGCAGCGCTCGCACATCCTCGCCCCGCGCGCCGAGCGTCAGCCGCCGCTCTACCTTGAGCGCCTGCACTTCCGCGCGCAGCGCACCTGCCTCTCCCCTAAGCTCGCCAAGCTGCTGCTGCAGGGCCGCTACCTGCTGGAGAAGCGCCTGTATCTGCTGCTGAAGCGCCTCGATGTCTACCGTTTGCGCCGATACCGGTGAAGCCATCATGAATAACAGGAAAGCGCCGCCCGCCGCCACGGCTGCGCGTACCCTAAAGGAACAGTTTCCCGTATGCATACGTATATGTACTATTTGCCGAGTAATATCTATGCAGTGTATCACGCTCCTCAGGGCCGGGCTCACTGCGTGGGGATAGCGTACAGAGCGTCGCTCTACGCGGACTACCGCTGCAGCGCTGCGACGTGCGCTTTTATTGCTTTCTCTATCTGCCCCTCGAACATCCTCCATAGGAGCGGGAGCTTTGCTTGTATCTCAAATTCCTTGTCGCGCACCTCAAGCGTCCCCGTGATGCGCTTGCCTTGCAGCGTCGCGCCGAAGTGAAGCGTCGAGCCCTCCCATCTCTCCTCTATATCCGTCGCGTTCGCCTCAATTTCGCGACGCGAGCTCGCAATCGCCTTTTGCACCCGCGCAACTGCCTCCGCTGCCGAGAGCGTATGGGGTATGGTGAATTGCATCGCGCGAGTATACCGCATATGGCGCACGCGCACGATGCCGTCAATCCGTCGTCACCCCGTCAAAATGCTCCTCGTCCGCGCTTGCCTCCACCTTGGTTCGATGAACCACGCCGTCGCGGTGCTCGGGCGGCGCATACAGTGAATACAGCTTGAGCGGCGCCTTCGCCGACGTATTGATGATGTTATGCCGCATGCCGGCGGTAATGACGACGGCAGAGCCGGCTTGTATCGCGTGCCGTGCGCCGCCCAGTACCGCCTCACCCTCACCCGCTTCTACGCGCACAAATTGGTCCAGCGTATGCACCTCCTCCCCGATATCGCCGCGCGGCAGGATACTCATGACCACGAGTTGCATGTGCTCGGCGGTATACAAAACGCGGCGAAAATCATTGTTCTCGAGCGTCTCCTGCTGTATGTCTCCGACATATCCTTTCATGCACACAGTATAGCAAAAGCCACGCGCAAGCCGTTGCTGAGTATAAAGGACGCTCACCGCATATACCGCTGCCATGTCCGGCCGGACATGGCAGCGGTATATGGCTGATGAACTGACATGAGCACATGCGAAACGGGCGCGCCGAAAGGCGCGCCCGTTTTCACCGTCGCAAAACTGCTACTGTGCGCGGCGCACTACCGATCCGTCAAAGTTCGTGCGGTAGGTGTATGTCTCTCCGGAAGCCGATACGACGACCTCATATCCTGTCGTTATGACCTGGGCGCACATTTCATCCGCTCCGGCCAATCCGAGGCACGCGTCGGGCCACTCTTGCTCCACCGCGCTTATGACTTCCGTGTCTCCATATGCGACGCCTGCGTCCGCAGCGGCCTGTGTGCGCGCAGCGGAAGCTGCCGGCAGCTCCATAGCAGGACCGTTCACCGGCTCGCTGTTATCGCCGTTTGTCGGCGTTGCCGGCGTTCCCTGCCCGAGGTACCACCACGCGGCAAGCGCTATCAACCCCACCACTAAAATCGTTATAAGTGCTTTCATGTTCTAAAACCTTACCGTGTAAGTGTATCAGTATATATCATGCGCTACAGCGCACCAACATGGACGTTCTGCACAGCTGCGCCCTGCGAGTGCCGAAATACGCTATACCACGATTACACACCTTGAAAAGGGGTATTTGAAGTACCGCCTTGGCCGTTCTACGAAAACGTGAAAAATTGGTTAAAATATCGCGTACGTTTGCCTATCAACAGACACGATAGAGTGCTATAGTCAATGACAGAGGAAGAGGAAACACACCTTCTTCCAAATAGCCAAATAGTGGAGGACGTGATGAGAAAGTGGTTTGAAGAAAACGCGCTCGCCTTAAAAGGCGGCGCGTGGGGAGCTCTGCTCGGCGCAATACTTATGGTCGCCGTCGGTTTTAATTGGTTCGGCTACGGGTTCGGCTGGACGCTCGGCGGCACCGCCGAGAAGATGGCGAACCAGAGGGCGGAAGCGCGGGAGGTGAGCGTGCTCGCTCCCATCTGCGCCGACCGCTTCGTTGCAGAAGCGACTCCGGAGCAACGTGCCGATTATGCCGCAAAGAGTGAGCGAGATTGGGAACAAAAGCAGCTCATCGAGGCCGTCGTAAAATTCGACGGTCGCGGAGAGCTCGGCTGGGCGCTCAGGAATGCCTGCGCCGAACAGCTCAAGAAACTTCTCGCATCAGGGCAAACCGCGGAGAATTAACACTCTTCGCCAACTGTGTCCGTCTCTCTCATCCACCTTACGGTAAACGTAGGGTGGACTTTTTTGTACGCGCTTCAGGATGTATGACCCTGCCCTGCCTGCAACCCATTGAGTACCCGCCGCACAGAATCAAGTGTTTCCGGCTCCAGGAGCGAAACGGGGCTCGCACGGACGCCTGCTTTTTTAAGCGCAGCCAATCGGGCGTCACGCTCTTCCGGGGTAACGGCATCGCCCTTGGTCAGGAACACGTATTCCTCTTTTTCGATAAGCGCCGGGTCGTGCTTCTCCAGTTCTGCGCGCACCGTGCGGTACTCTCGCACCGGTTCCTCCGATTCGGCCGACACCAGGTGGAACAGCACCCGTGTGCGTTCGATGTGCTTGAGGAACTTCACACCAAGCCCTTTCCCCTCCGCGGCACCCTCGATGAGGCCGGGGATATCGGCGATAACAAGCCCGTAGTAGACCCCGAGGTTCGGCTCAAGCGTCGTGAACGCGTAGTTCGCGACCTTGCTCTTCGCGGCAGTGAGCTCATTCAGCAAGCTCGACTTTCCCGCGTTCGGCAATCCGATAAGGCCGACGTCTGCGATAAGGCGCAGCTCAAGCCGATAGTGCATCAAGTCGCCCGGAAGGCCCTCTTCGAATTCCTTCGGCGACGTGTTCGTGGAAGAGCGAAAATGGAAGTTTCCTCTTCCGCCGGTTCCCCCGCCGGCAGCGAGAACCCTTTGGCCGACGCTCTCGATTTCCTGCACATAGCCGGTGTCGAGGTTCGTTATCCGGGTGCCGGTAGGCACCGATAGCGTCATGTCCTCCCCGTCACGCCCATCAACGAACTGCCCTCGCCCGTCCTTCCCCTTTTCCGCGCGAAGCGTTTTTTGACTCGTATACCGAGAGAGAGCGCCTATATCGGCAACGCCCTCAAAATAAATGGAACCGCCGCGGCCGCCTGAGCCACCCGTAGGGCCTTGCGCGAGACGCACTTTCTGGAACGCGACCGCGCCGCGGCCGCCCGCGCCGGCTTCGCAGCGTATCGTCACGTCGTCGACCAGCATGCGCGCACTATATCAGCTCCGCCCTTGCCGCCACAGCGCGAAGATAAGAGCCGCGGCGAAGGCGGCCACCGCAAGCATGTGCCAGAGGGGATAGTCGAGAAGCATCTGCACGTATATTGCCGCGGCCGCGATGGCGGCAACGAACACGGAAACGGACGCGGCGCTCGCGAAACTAGTCCGCTGCCGGGAGCGTGCCGCTTCCGTGCGCCCGGGCATAGCACTTGCGACAGCCGCGCATCCCGTAAGAACGGCGGCGAAAAAGAGGGCGAGCAGCACTGTTACCGGCTGAACCGCAAGCCACTCGCCGAGTGATGCATACGGGATGACGGGCGCACCTGCAAGATTCGGCGCAATGAGATCTCGCATAATGCCGAGTTCGGAGAGGTTGAGTATGACGAACAAGGAGAACGCCAGCGCGAGAAAAAGCCGCCATCCGCCCGCCTTTCTCAACCCCTCCGCAAGCATTCGAGTCGTGCCAGCTTCTCCCTCACTCACCCGTATATTGTACACCGCGAATATTGCACGCTGTTTCTCGGGAGGGATGCGCTAGAATACATCCATGGAAACGCAGGGGCTGCTGGTGTATTCATACCGCCTAAAGAACGCTATACGCTTTGCGACAAAAACGCATGAGGTGTATCAAAAACAGAAACGCAAAGGTAAAGACGTGCCATACATTATCCACCCGCTTGCCGTAGGGCTCATTCTCGCCCGCGCGGGCGCATGCGAAGATGTCGTCATTGCGGGTATTTTGCACGATACGATCGAAGACAGCATCGCGGAGAAAAAAGTGACGCGCTCCATGCTGGAGGAGCGCTTTGGCGCAACGGTCGCAGCGCTCGTCGACGACGTAACGGAGCCGGACAAAGATATGCCGTGGGCGGAGCGCAAGAGAGTTGCGCGAGAGAGCATCAAAACACTCTCGCGTGATGCGCTTCTTTTGAAGTCGGCGGATCTCGTCAGCAACGTCGTCGAGATACTCGACGACTACGCACTCGGAAGAGATGCCATTTTCGAGCGGTTTAACGCACCAAAAAGCGACATCGTCGCGCACTATGCGAGTGCTATCCGCATTGCCCGCGAGCGCTGGCCCGAGAGCCCGCTTGCACCCGACCTCTTGAATCTTGAGCACTTGCTCGCACCGCTCGCGGCGGAGGCGTAGCGCACGGCTCGCCGCTACCGTTCAGTGCGCAAACAGCGCAGGCATGCCGTTTGGTGCTCGCGCGTCTTTATGTACTTGTTGCCGCATGCGCAGAGAACCACTGCCGGAGGATTCGGATTCTCTATCCACTTACCTGCCTGAAAGAAGTTTTTTACCATGGCTTATTCGATGAATGTGAGCGCCTTGCCCCGTTTGCCGGCGCGCCCTGTGCGGCCTATGCGGTGCACATAATCGTCGTAGGTAGTCGGGAGATCGTAATTGATGACATGGCTCACGTCGGCTATGTCTATTCCGCGCGCGGCCACGTCCGTCGCGACGAGAATGCGTATGTCGTCCTGCTTGAACGCGCCGAGCGCCCGCTGCCGATGCGCCTGCGTTTTATTGCCGTGTATGGACGCGGCCTTAAAGCCGCGCTGTACGAGCATTTTTGAAAGCCGCTCGACGCCGTGCTTGGTGCGTCCGAAAATGAGCACCTTGCCGAACTCCGGCTGCGCAAGAAGATCGTGCAGCACGTCGAGCTTGTTTTTGCCTCCGAGCCGCACGATATCCTGGTCGACTCCCTTTGCGGTATCACCCGTCTTGACCGACACGCGCACCGGTTCGTTGAGAAAATCGCCGATCAGTTTTTCGATGTCGGATGAGAGCGTTGCCGAGAAGAAAAGGGTCTGCCTCTTCTTCGGCATGAGCGCCAGTATGGTGCGCATGTCGTGAATGAATCCCATGTCCAGCATTCGATCCGCTTCATCGAGTACCACGGTGCCGAACGCCGAAAGGTCCAGGGCGCGCCGCTCGATAAGGTCCTTGATGCGGCCGGGCGTGCCGATGACGAAGTACGGTTTGCGGCGCAGCCGCTGTATCTGCGGATTTATATTCGCGCCGCCGACGGTGCATACGGAGGCAATGCCGGAGCCGCTTGAGAATCCTCGGTACTCTTCGTCTATTTGCTGTGCAAGCTCGCGCGTCGGCACCATGATAAGTACCCGCTCGTCCGGCTGCCGCACGACTTTGTCGAGCAGAGGAATGAGGAAGGCGCCCGTCTTGCCGGTGCCCGTGTTCGCGATACCGACGAGATCTCGGCCGGCGAGAATGTGCGGGATGGCGCTGTCCTGTATCGGCGTCGGCGTCGCGTATCCTTTCTGGCCGATGTTGTGTTTGATGCGCGGGTCGATATTGAAATCCATGAACGAGTGCTTCGGCGTGAAAACCTCCGCCTCTTCAATGATGACCGCCTTGTGTATGAAGCGGGATATATCGATACGGTCCTGCGGCGCGGCACCGCTGCGGCCGTGCTGACGCGCACGCCCGTGTCCATACGACGGCCTGCCGCCGCGCCCGCTGCCGCGGGCGCGGCCGTGCGAGGCCGACGCGTATGTATGTCTTCGATTATTCATGGTGTATGCCCGATTACGGGCTTTTCCGCTTCCCCGGAGCCATGCGGCTGCAGGGGAATTGCGGACTACTATATGTGTCGAACTATCTCGGGATAGGTTCGCCCTATCGATGTGCGGGCGGCCTTGGATTTCCCAAGACGTGAGCGTATACAGCTCCTAACCAACGTGGAGAATGTTTGACCCGCAAAGGATAGCAGATAGAACGCGCCCTGTCAAATGCCGCCCTAGCGTGCACTGAGGCGCCGCCGGGTGGCGCGATTTTGCCGCCGCGAGAGTACCCGCTCGATGTATTTGCCGAAATCAATGTTATCCACTACAAGCTCGCCGAGAACAGCGAACGGTATGGCAATCGCGACGACGATACCGACGACCTTCCATGTAATCGGCTCTCCGGTCGCCAGAGCGACGACAAGCAGATCTTCGGTCATGCCAACGACGATACCGAATACCAAGAACTCCAGAAAAATCCCTATTCGATGCGCCCTGCTGCGGCCCATGCCCAAACTGTAGCATGCACCATGCGCGCTTCTTCTATTTTCCGGGCGCGCATGTGCACAAACCCGCGCTCCAACAGCGCCGCCACAGCATGCGCCTGCGGAATCGATGGACTCGGCGAATGCCGCTTACGATGCGTCGCCATCTTCCTGCATATCAAGCACCAGTGCGCCCCATGTAAAGCTGCGCGCGCCATATGCCTCTCCCGTCTCGGGGTTGAAGCACTCGCGGAAGCCGGAGTGCTCGAGCAGCGCCACGCTCTTCTCGCGGATGCCGCGCGCCTCCTCGGTAAAGCCGTAACGCACAAGGCCGCGATAGATGAACCAATGCGGCGCCATCCACACCGGACCTCGCCATGAAAAGTCGTTCTCTTCCGCAGCCGGCCGATACGACACCTCCTTCTTCGATACCGTCCGGATTCCCCACGGTGCAGCGAACGCATCCGGGTCCTTGAGATACCCTTCGACCGCGGCGCGCGCCTCTGTGGCGCTGTACAAGCCGGCGAAAAGGGGTACGAAACGTGCCCATGTATCCACCTTCAGTTTCATGAAGCTTTTCCCCATCGTTGACCAATACGCGCCGTCCTCGAACATCCGCTCGCGCATTGCGGCCGCGACCGCCTCCGCTTCCCGGCCCGCCCATGCGCTATCGTCGTCTCGGTTAATGAGCAACGCGATATCGGCGAGCGCGCGAAGGTTCTCGACCAGTACCGCGTTAAACAGGACGTCCTTCACCCAAAAGTAGTCGTTCATGTGGCGCGTGATGTCGAACTGGAGCTCCCGATGCGCATCCACGAGCGCATGGCGTTTGCCGAGGTGTTCTTGCAGCGTCACGTCGTGCGAAATGCCGAGCGGCTCGTCAAAGCGCGGGGAATTGTCCTCTCCCGACTCGTCCGGATTAATGATGCCCGCCAGGTGGTAGCCCATCGGGTCCCGCACCGTGAGAAGGTAGCGGTAGTAGGCGATGAGCGACGGGAAGACGTCCTCAAGAAAGGGGATGTCGGGGTCTCGGCGATGTATCTCTCGCACCGCGTATGCGACCATCGGCGGCTGCGTCAACGAGCTCGTTCCCTCCACGCCCCAGCGGAAAAGGTGCAAGATGCCGGGCGTCCAATAAATGATGTGTGGCAGCATCCCGTTATCGAATTGCTTCGAAAGCAGCGAGCGTATCTCGCCGCGCGCCAGCTTCGCGTCGTACCGCGCCAGGATTATCGCGTGGAAACACGAATCCCACAGCCATTGGTACGGGTAGTGGTCGGCGGACGGAAGCGTGTACATGTTGCCTGACGACTCGCGCCGATTCTCTTCCAGGATTTTCATTGCCTCGCGTGCGACGTTCACGGCTGGAGTATACAAAAAATTCCGAATACCCCAACCCCGCGTACGGAATGGCGCGCCTTTGAGCTCGCCGTTGGTTGTTTCGGTGGCGTAATTTGATAAGGTGCGGCGATGAAGCTCGGCGTGCGGTTCGTACTGCTTCTCGCACTCCTCGGCGCGGGCGCCGCGGCGATGGGGGCGCTCTCGCTCTCGAGCGACGCGCAGCATCTCACCCAGAGGATGCTCGACGCGCACAGTGAACGCTCGCCTCGCATCGAGCTCCTCGAGCGCACCGTGCGTTTCGCTGACGGCTCGGAAGCTACGCTCCGCCTCGCCGAAGGGTTCGACATCGCCGTCGCGGCAGAAGAGCTCGGTAAGGCGCGTTTTATGACGATGAGCCCCGATGGGCGGCTCTTTGTTGCCGATATGGTCGACTACAATCTCAGCAACGAGGGCCGCCTTCTTATTCTCGACGATTTCAACGAGGAGACGAGGCAATTCGAGTCGGAGATTTCCTACCTCACCGGCCTTCGCGGCCCGCACAACGTCGCCTTCTACACCGACGAAGCGGGCAACGACTGGCTCTACCTCACGCTCACCGAACACCTACTCCGGTATCCGTACCGTGTGGGCGACACCGAGCCATCGGGCGAGGCGGAAATCATATATTCGTTTCCTAATACGCAAAGCGAAGGCGCGGAGGGCGTGGTGTGGCACATCACGCGCACCGCGCTTTTCGCGGGCGACACGCTATACGTCTCCGTCGGAAGCGGCTGCAACGTATGCGAGGAAGCGCCCGGGGAAGACCGCGCGGTCATTCTCGCCATGAACCCCGATGGCACCGAAGCGCGCACATATGCAGAGGGAATTAAGAACGCCGTCGGCCTCTTGTGGGTGGATGGAGGGCTCTGGGCGACGGAGAACGGGCCGGATCACCTCGGCGCGGATGCGCCGGATGATACCCTCTTCCGCATCGAAGAGGGCGCGCACTACGGCTGGCCCTACTGCTACGAGCTCGACGGGGAAAAACACGCCGATACCTCGCTTGAGTGGCAGCGTGAGCCGCTCGATTGCAGCCGCGTGCCGCCTTCGTTCGCTGCATTCGAGCCGCATGCGGCGCCGTTGGGGTTCGCACACTTCGGCTCCGACGCGCATCCGCACCTGAAGGACTCCTTTCTCGTCGCACTGCAGGGCTCGTGGGTCGTAGAATACGGCGCCGGCTATCAGCTCATGCGCGTTTCCTTGGAGGACGGCGCCACGGATGTCTTTTTGGACGGCTTCCTCTCCGAGGAGCGCGAGCGCATCGGCCGCCCCGTGCACATCTTGCCTCTCGAGCGCGACTCCTTCCTCATGACCGACGACTACAACGGCCGCCTCTACTACATCTTCGCATCCTAGCGGCGCGGCGCGTGCAACGTACGCGCAACTAATCAAAAAGGTGCACGAGGTATTCGTCTATATCCCGCTGTTCCATGTCGTAGAAATGCATGCCCTTGGCGCGCAGGTCGCTGGCGAGTTTTACGCCGACGAAGCGCCAGTGCCATGGCTCGAATATGTAGTAGTCGTTCCCCTCCGGATACGAAAGCGTGAAGCCGAAGCGATGGGCATTGGCCAGCAGCCACTGATATGCCTCGGTGCGCTCGAACCCGCTTAGCGTGCCGCCGATGCCGGTTGTCATGAAATCAACCGCCGTCCCCAGCTGGTGTTCGGAATAGCCCTGTTCGGCGGAGAATTGGTTCGCCGTGCCTGCGCCGTAAATAACTTTGTATTGATTATTCAGTGCGCCTTGCTCCTCGAACGGCCGATATGCTGAGAACACATACAGTTCCACCCCGTCCCGCTTCGCTTCGTCCAGCATGTTCTTCATATAGGGATACACCTGCGCGTGTACGGCGTAATTGCGCTGCTCGTTGTACTTGTACTCGTTCGGTATCTCGGTGACGCTATGCGGCGCATAGTGCTCATTGAGGAAAAACACGCGCGAGTACTTCTGCAAAAGCTCTTTGTCGGTGCGAGTGAGTTTTTCCAGCGTGGACACGTTGCCCGAGATGGTGCCGACCTCCCGCTGGAACTCTCCGAGACGGCTCTGCAGCGCCGCGAGCCGCGCCCGCTCACCCTCGAGCTCATCTCCGAGAAGCGCCTCGACTTCCGCGATGCTCTCCTGCATCAGCGCGGCGGTTGATGCTATGTGCGCCTCAAGCGC
Source organism: Candidatus Kaiserbacteria bacterium CG10_big_fil_rev_8_21_14_0_10_59_10 (assembly GCA_002773285.1). Classification (GTDB taxonomy): domain Bacteria; phylum Patescibacteriota; class Minisyncoccia; order Phycocordibacterales; family UBA2100; genus UBA10103. The sequence goes on along the minus strand of PFBM01000016.1, from coordinate 7,318 downwards.
CGCGTTCCGCGCCTCAAGCGCGAGCAAGCGCTCGTAGCCATACCAGCTGGCGTATGAAAGTCCGCCTGCGAGAAGCAGGATAGCGGCAGCTGTCACCCAGAGCGAAAACGACACTTTCTCAACAGTGCGGCTGAGGCGGTGCATAGCGGGAACCTTCATGGCGACTATGGGAATCCATAGTATACACCGCCGCCGCACCCAGCCGCGGAGCAGGAGTACGGCTTCTATATTCTCTTTTATGTTACCGGGTACATCTATGCGCAACTCTCATGTGCGCCACCTTCGCTATCAAGCCGACGACAGACCCCGCACACTCTCCTCCGCGTGTTCGGTAATCTCCAAGTTACAGCTGTGATGTTCCTTGCACCATGATTCGCATTTCTCCGCCCACTCCTTGCCGGAGGTGTGTGAATCCAAATTATCCTTATAGTGGAATCCGCACACACTACACTGCCACGCACCATCCATTGGAATAACCATAGTTAGTGCAGAATAAGCAACACGTAGCCGATACTCACAAAAATCATGCCTAAAATGCCAAGCCGCTGTTCAATACGCATGATACGAATGACTTTTTTGGAGATGTCGTGTTCGTTCAACACGCGGTGATGCACGCGAAGCGCCGCCCATGCGACAAGGAGAGTGCCGACTGCCTCAAAAGTAAGAGCAATGTGCTCCAGCGTCATAGGTAATTCAATAACCTATCGTAGTTAATGAAATCGAATAGTTCATACCCGTATTGGATGGTAAGTCCGAAGTTGTCTGTGGCTAGGAGGATACCGAGCAGAACGAGAAAAATGCCGCCGACGATGGACACACCTTTGAGATATTTTGAGATTTTCTCAACATAGACAGTTGCTTGCGAGAACGCGAACGCGATCACGAGGAACGGGATGGCGAGGCCGAGTGAGAATACAGAGAGCATCAGTCCTCCCTGAAGCGCGGTACCACTTGTTCCGGCGAGCAGCAAAATGGAACCAAGAATAGGCCCGACGCAGGGTGTCCAGCCGAGTGCAAATGTGCCACCTATAAAGAGTGACGTTGACGGCTTTCCGAGTGTTAGCCACTTTGGAGTGGGGATATGTTTATCAACCTGAAAAAGGGGGAGTTTAAAAAAGCCGAGCATGAACAAACCGAAGAGGATGACCAGAATACCCCCGATGCGCGCAAGCCAAACACGGTATGGCGCCAGCGCGGTTCCGGCAACTCCCGCGAGAACACCGAACACGATAAAAATCAGAGAGAAGCCGACGATAAACGCAAGACCGTTAAGAAAGATCTTGCGGCGAGCCGCTTTCGCAGTCGTCGGATTCTTGAGCGCCTCTTGGTCAACGCCGCTGATGAAGCCAAGATACGCGGGAACGAGCGGCAGGGTGCAAGGTGCAAGAAATGTAAGAAGCCCCGCAAAGAAAGACGCCGCGATAAAGCCAATACTTAATTCGATCATATACTTTGTTGCGTATCGTTATTAATGCTCTGAGAGACGAGTGACATAAGGTCTTGTACGGAGTCCGCTGCGTTTATTGCTGATGATGGAATGATCGTTTCTATGCCAGCTTCCCCTACCGCAAACACCGCAGGCAGCCGCTCTTTTCGAATCTCAGGATGCTGTTTCCAAAACTCGTCTCTGTGCATGAAGATTATCTCGTGCGGAAGCGAGGTTACATACTCACGCCACTCGTCTTTCATCGAAAGCGGCCCGTACGTCACACGGCAGAGATTGCACGCGTATGTGTCGGGCGACACCGTCTTGTGGAAGGTATCCGTAAGTGCCGAGAAAATGCCGCTATTTGCATTATAGACAAATATAAGCTTCATACGTTATTCCCAAATGCCAAGAAACATACCTGCGTACTCGACCACCACGTAGAGAAAGATGATATATCCGACTATGCTAGCCGTAAGTGCTATGACCGTAATGTTTATAATTTCATTCCGCCGCTTCCGCGCCTCGTCAATCGTACAGATGCCCCGCTCACGGCGCAGGTACCAGACCAGTGACAACGCGAGAAGCGCTAGTCCGACTCCGCGGAATACCCATTTGTAATCGCCATAGAGCGAATCCGCGAGCGATGCCGCAAGAGAGACCGAGCCCAGGCCGAAAAGTACGATAACGACCGGCGTAAGACAGCAGAGCGACGCCACCGCGACAGGCACTCCGGTTATTTTAAATAGTGAGGTGATTAATTTCATACTTACTGAAGGTGCGTTCGTACGGCATCTCTCATTTCCTCAAGCGTCATAGGTCCGCGCTTATGGAATGATATGACGCCATTGACGTCAACGAATATCGTTTCCGGCATGGTGAATCCGCCGATTGATTTATAAAATGAATCGGACGGATCAAGGAGAAAGAGCATATCGTTCGTGATGCCGAGTTCATCCGTGTATCCCTTGGCCTTCTCAAGCGGCTCCCGTCGGTCAATGGCAATGACGAGCACCTCGCTGCCTAATTCTTGTTGAAGCGCCGCGAAGTCGGGCAACTCCTCGCGGCAGAACGGGCACCATACCGCCCAGCTGTTTATGACAAGAGGCGTGCCTCGAAATTGCTCTAATGAAACGTTATTGCCGTGATAGTCGGTGAGCGAAATTGATGCAAATGTGTCAAAATCGCTCGTGCTTGTTTCTCCGCTCGTATCACGGCTCGCCATACTGAATACGATCGCTCCAGCGATAACGACAACTCCTATACCGATGAGTGCATACCGGTTCATAGTTTCTACGTTTGCCCCTCTACTCCCTGCCGGAGCGCATAGCTGCCGAGAACGTGCTCGGCTTTCGGCATCGATTTGGTGTACCTAACTGATTTCATACGGATAATATTTTATTTAGCGCGGGAACAGCATGCATCTCGCACAGCTCTCCATGCACTTTGCGGTCATTGTACGCGGACGTGGCCGCGACGGCGCCCATGGCGGCCGCGGTAATGTCCTGCTTAAAGGCACCGAAATGATTCACGGCATCCCCTGCGGCAAACACGCCATCTATGTTCGTCCGCATCATATTGTCGACCTTTATGTGCCCTCTCTCATCCAGCCCCACGCCGAGCACTGTGGCAAGCTCTACATTCGGCATCGCGCCGATCTCTACGAACAATCCGTCGACGACAAGCTCATGTGATCCTTTGAATGGGCGGGACAGTACTACTTTCTCGAGCTTGTCTTTGCCGACAATTTCTGCCACTTCTGTCCCAAGAAGCACCTCTATCTTGTCGCCAAGGGCTTTCATCTTTTCCAGATTGATGGGCTCAGCAGTTACGTCCTTTCCTCGTACGATAAGGAATAATTTGTCGACGTATTCAGCCGCAAGAATCGCGCCTTTCACCGAAGCATCGCCGCCGCCGACCATGGCGATTTTCTTGCCGCCATACACCGGCCCATCGCAGGTAACGCAATAGTGCACGCCGCGGCCGGTCAATTCTTTCTCATTCGGAAGCCCGAGGCGCCGCCGCTCAGCGCCCGTAGCGAGTATAATGGCGTGCGCTTGGTAGGCCGCGTCACTAGCATGAACTTCGAAGCAATGCGCTTGCCTCGAGACGCGCGTTGCTTCCGCACTGACGAATTCGACGCCGAGCGCCCCCGCCTGTTTTTTCATTACGCTCATCAGTTCATATCCGTCTATTGCCGGAGTGCCGGGATAATTTTCTATCGTCCCCGCCTTTGCGGTCTCGCCGCCAAACTCTTTGCCAAGAACGAGCGTTCTCAGCCGATACCGGCCGCTGTAGAGTGCCGCGCCTAGACCCGCCGCACCCGAACCGATTATGACCAGATCGTATTGCATGCATCATTTCTTTACATTAGTCGGCACGGGCTTGCTCTACCACGCCCACTATTTGCGCGTATGGCAGCGCGCCGCTAAACGTCAACAGGCGGCCGCTTGGAGACACGACGACTACATAGGGCGTTCCGCGACCACCGGTGCCGATCGCCTCATCACCGTCTGCCTGTATATCCGCCGCGACGCTCTGGTCGTCGATACAAGTAGCGAAAGATTGGGGATCTATGCCGAACGATGCAGCTTGTTCTTGGTACCATGCAGCCCCAAGCTGCCGTTGATTCGTAAATGCCGCATCAGTAAACGCCCAAAATGCCTCATTGCCCCCGAGCCGCGCTATGCACTCCGACGCAACGGCGGCAGAGAGAGCGCGTGAATGAATGGTTGAGAGCGGGAAGTGGCGATATACCCACTTCACGTCTTCATGTTCCTCAACGATGCGTGCGAGTGTCGGGTGAATTTGCGCGCAGAATGGACACTCCAAGTCACTGAATTCTACGATAGCGATAGGCGCCTCCGGGTTCCCACGTATGTGGTCGGTCTCATTCGGCATCCTGAATTCACCACGCGGCTGTTCTCCCGTATGGGTGCCCGCCGTTGCGGAAGTGGCGCCTCCGCCTCCGGAGAATACGACAGCACCGGCTATCAGCGTACCCGCGACAATTATCGCAATCGGAATGCCATATCCTTTTTGTGTATGCGTAGCCATAGTGTTACACCACTCCGAGAAGCGACTTAAGTTTTGCTTCGTCAAAGCCGACGATCATTTCATCATCGACAAATATAACCGGCACGCCCATCTGGCCGCTCTTTTGTATCATTTCATCCCGCTTTGCAGCATCCGTTGAGACATCATGGTTAGTGAACTCGATATTGTGTTCCTTAAAGAATTCCTTTGCGGCCTGACAGAAATGGCAAGTTGGTGTTGAGTATATGCTTACGTTTTTCATATGCGTATGTGTTATTGATAATTACTTATAAAGCTCGGTGTGGGGGTGTACCCCCACACCGATATTTTCATTGCAGACTGGTGGCAATTCTCTTTTTGAGCACGTAAAGTGCCCGACCGTCTTTTTTGAGACGCATCTCCCTGACACGAGCGTCTTTTTCACAGTGGTATGCCTCATAGTACCGAAGTGCGAACGGGCGACGACGTGCTGTGGATTCAACAACGCCGGCGTTGTGCTCCGCCAGTCTGCGGCGCAGATTATTGGTCGAGCCAACGTATAATTCACCATCTCGCTCGCTTTTGATGATGTACACATAATGCATTATTTCATTATAAATTCTCGCCGATGAAAATATCGGTGTGGGGGTGTACAGCGATCCAAGAGAACCAGAATCCCCACACGGCCGGCACCTCCTCTCCGCCCGAGGTAACCCGTACCCTTCCGGCGGAGTCCTTTGCAACCTCCACCGCATGCCCGCCGACAGTGTCCGTGATACTCCCTACGGGAAGCGCATCGACGTGATACGCCTTCTGCCTGCCGCCGAGCTCCACCCCGACCACGAGTGCTTTCGGATGGAGGCGGTCGTCGCGGAAGGTGGCACCGAACGACACGGAGTTGCTCGTGTAGTAGTCGCCGTATGGATCGCGCGCGTAGTTGCGGCTTGCGCCGGTTTCCGTGTTGAGGACGACGGTGTTCGGGTGCACTCTTTTCCAATCATCCCATCGGACGATGTCCGAGGTTACGATGCGCAGTTTCTCTCCCGTGTTCGGCCCCAATACCGCCTCGCCCAAGACCTGCGACCAGAGCGACTCGTCTTCCGTCCGCGGCGCGCGATTGTACATGAGGAGGTTTGATTGCCAGAGCATGCCTGAGACGCCGAATTCCTGCTCCTGGCCGTTCACACGCCTCTCAAAAACAATGCCGGTCTGGCACAGCGGGCAATAGGTGACAAGAAGCGGGTCGCCCGCGACGGTGTCGTTCACAATTTCGTGCCAGACGAGGATGCGGAAGGGATAAAAGCGCGCTTCACCCTTGTACTCGAGCCCAAGCCCGATGTCGCTCCCCGCAAGAGTTGCGTCTGCTTCGGCGCGCGTCCAGAATTTCGGATTGTCTATCGAGGGAATGCCGTCTTTGCCGGGTCCGCCGGAGAGTATCTCGCGAAGCGGGATGGAGTGCTTTACTCCGTCGGTCAGAAAAATTTCTCGTTGTGTGCGCATAGTTCGTACTTCCGAGTTAGGAGGTGATAATCCCTCTTGTCCGTCCGCCAAATCCTCCGAGCCGGCAAATACATCTTGCTCGGTCAAGACAGTGGTCTCACCGCTCGGTAGCGGGAACGACCTATTCTGAAATTGCCAGAACGCAAGGGCTCCGAGCACAATAAGCACTATAATGACAAGCGAGTATTTCATAGGTTCAATAAGATGACACTGGCGACCTTTTCTGTAAGCGGCGTGTCGGTGGGTTCGTAACACATGGTCTTCCCCATGCGCACCCCCCTTACCACGCCGCGGGCTTCCAAATACGCGAGCTGATGTGACGTAGCCGACTGCGATATGCCGATAGCTTCTGCGAGTTCGTGGACGCATACGTCCCTCTTTGCCGAGAGGAGCGTTTGCATGATGGCGAAGCGATTCTTATTTGAAAGTATCTTGAGGACGGAAGCGGCGCTCTCTGCACTGCTCCCGCGTGATACATATGAAGACTTTATCATATGATGATATGTTATACACAGGATCAAATACTGTCAACCTCAACTGTTGGTATAATACACATGCGTATTACTAGCTGATCTATTTGCACATCTATTATGGAATGGATACTGCTTATCGGGCGCATCCTCTTCGGAGGATTTTTCCTCATGGGAGGCGCCATGCACTTTATGAACCTTTCAATGATGACGGAGTACGCGCGCATGAAGGGCGCGCCTTCCCCCAAGCTCTCGGTCGCACTTTCGGGGCTTGTCATCATGCTCGCGGGCCTCGGCGTCATCCTCGGCGTTTTTCCTGACCTCTCGCTCCTCGTCCTCGCGGCGTTCCTTATCGTCATTACGCCCATCATGCACGCCTTCTGGAAGATGGACGATCCGACCATCAAGATGCTTGAGATGCAGCACTTCTTGAAGAACATGGCGCTCCTCGGTGCGGCACTCGCGCTCTATACCCTCTCGAGCGGCTGGCCGCTCTCTCTTTCCCTTTAGGAGCGTGGTATGGAGCGGTTTGTACTAGTAAAAAAAACGGCGGAGCGCACTCATACGACACCTCTCGTCCTCGTGCACGGCTCATGGGGCTCATCCGCCATGTGGATGACATATGCAGAAGTATTCTCCACGAAGGGCTGGGACGTGTACGCACCCGATCTGCGCGGACACGGAAAGAGTGGTGGTTCGGTCGCCGGCGCAACGATGGAAAACTATGTGGAGGATGTCCGTAAAGCAATAGTCGCCCACAACCTTGCCGATCCCATCTTGGTCGGACACTCTATGGGCGGCCTTGTCGCGCTCATGTATGCGGCCACGCACGGTGCAAAAGCGGTCGTCGCCATTGACCCGAGCCCTACAAAAGAGGTACAGGGCGCAGGTGAGAAAAAGGAGTACC
>PFBM01000024.1:6863-25727 GCA_002773285.1 Candidatus Kaiserbacteria bacterium CG10_big_fil_rev_8_21_14_0_10_59_10 | reverse complement strand
CGCAAACGCAGACACAGAACCAGAACCAAACGCAAACAACGAACGTACACGTCAACGTACCGGTCACCCAGAACACCAACATATCTTTCACGGCTCCGCCTCCTCCTCCACCACCTCCGCCACCGCCGGCGGTGCACGCACCGGCATGCTCCGTACATCTCACACCGTTCGCGCACGGTCACGCGCAGCCGGCGACGCTCACATGGGCGTCGTCAAACGCGACGTCGGCATTCATCGAGCCCGGCATAGGCGCAGTTGCACTCTCCGGTTCCAGGACCGTTTTCCCGGCACCCGGACAGGTGTATACGCTCACCGTGCATGGGCCCGGCGGCAGTGCGGTGTGTCAAAACGCCATCCACACGACGCTTACCGCGCTCCCTCTAGACAAAATTCCTTACACGGGCTTTGACTTCGGGCCGGTAGGGAACATGCTCTACTGGGTAGCGCTCTTGGCGTTCTCGATAGGCGGCGCGTACTTTATCGTCTACTGGCGCGGCGGCATGCTCGCCTTCTTGAGAAGCGCTCTGCGGCGTTGGTTGTATCCCGCGTATCGGCGCATGCGTGCGTGAATGCGCGCGAGGAGCACGAAACGCTAAAAACGAGGATGCGCGCGCTTCAGGCGCGCGCGCGTACTTCTTCGATAAGGCGAGCGGTGAACGCATCCGTGCCAAGTGTTCCAAGTTTGCCGTCCTTGCGGCTCTCTACGGTAACCGTCCCCCCGTCCTCCTCTTCGTCTCCGACAACAAGCAGGTAAGGAACTTTCTGCGTCTTTCCCTCGCGGATGCGCTTGCCAAGCGTCTCATTCGAGTCGTCCACTTCCACGCGGGCACCCGCATCGCGAAGCGCTTGCGCGACGCCGCGGGCGTATGCGGCATGCTTCTCGGATACCGGCAGCACGATCGCCTGAATAGGCGCCAGCCACGCAGGGAACGCCCCGCCGTAGTGTTCGATAAGGAACGCCATGCTGCGCTCAATGGCGCCGATCGAAGACCGGTGTATCACGAATGCGCGCGCTTTCTCTCCGTCGGGGCCGATGTAGGAGAGGTCAAAACGGTCGGGCATGCAAAAATCATACTGGACCGTGAACGCGGTATCCTCTTTTCCGTTGACGTTTTTCATTTGGACGTCGATCTTCGGGCCGTAAAATGCCGCCTCTCCGGCTGCCTCTTCAAAATTACAGCCGCGGTTTTTCATCAGTTCACGAAGCAGCGACTCCGCCTTGTCCCACGCCGCGTCGTTCTTGTAATATTTGTCCGCATCGGAACGATCGCCGAGCGAAAGGCGATAGCGGTACTCTTTGTCGAGCGTCAATCCGAATACGCCCGCGATGTATTCAATGAGGTCGAGCGCGCCGCCGGCTTCCTCCGCCGCCTGTTCTTCCGAAGCGCAGATGATGTGGGCATCCGCCAAGCAAAATGTGCGGACGCGCTGGAGCCCCATCAACTCGCCGGATTGCTCGTAGCGATAGAGCTGGGCGAGCTCGGCTATGCGCATGGGCAGCTCTCTGTAGCTGCGCGGCTTGGAGAGGAACAGCTGGAAGTGGTGCGGGCAGGTCATCGGCCGCAGCATGAATTCCTCGTCGTCGATAACGATGGGCGCGTACATCGAGTCCTTGTAGTGGGGATAGTGTCCGCTCTTCTTATACAGCTCCAGCCGCGCAATGTCCGGCGTGTGGACGTGCTGGTACCCTCGCTTTATCTCCTCGTCCATGACGAAACGCTCCAGCTCGCGCTTCACCGTTGCGCCCTTCGGGTAAAACATGGGCAGGCCCTTGCCGACCGTTTGGTCTATGTAAAAGAGTTCAAGCGCAGGCCCGAGCTTCTTGTGGTCGCGGTCTTTTTCTGCCATGCAGATCAGAATATCGCGGAGCACCCAATTCTCAAAGCGACTTGACCTTCTCTGCGACGAAGGACGCTTGGCCGTTGCGCTCCGAGACCTTGCCTTTGAGGAGGATGCACGAGCCGCTCGCGAGGAGCTCGCCATGTTCCTTAAGGACGCGCGGGAACGCGACGACCTCGATAGAATCGGAATAATCAGAGAGCCGCAGAAAGCCCATGCGCTCGCCGCTTCTTGTGAGTATGGTCTGCACGCTCTCGATGTACCCGCCGATTACCGTCTCGACGCCGCGCAGGCGTTCCTTTGTATGCTTGATGTCTTTGGCCCGCGCCAATTTTTCCTTATGCCTGTCGAGCGGATGGCCGGATATGTAGAAGCCGAGGAGCTCTTTCTCCCAACGCAGCCGCTCTTCGAGCGAGGCCGCTTCAACGCCGCCGGCGGAGAGCTCGATGCGCGCTTTCGGCCTCTCGCCGCCGCCGAAGAGCGAGACCTGATCCGACGGCGCTCTTGTGTGCTCGCGGTGGAAAGAGAGCAGCGTCTCGATATGTGCAAGGAGCGCGTTGCGCTCGCCCCATTCGTCCAAGGCGCCGCATTGAATAAGCGACTCCAGCGTTTTTTTATTGAGGTTTTTATCGGTAACGCGCGAGAGAAAATCCCCGAGATCTTTGTACGCGCCTTTCGCGTCGCGTTCGGTGATGATGGTGTTTGCGACGCCCGTGCCGAAGTTCTTGATCGAGTAGAGGCCGAATCGGATGGTCTTTGCCTGCTCGGAAGGATTTGAGGTATCGTCTATGACCGTGAATGTGCCGCGGCTTTCATTGACGGAAGGCGGAAGGACAGTGATGCCCATGCGCCGGCATTCCGCGATTATATCGGCGATTTTCTCCACGTCGCCCGCATCCGCGGTGAGCACCGCGGCCATGTAGTCGACGGGAAAGTTCGCTTTCATGTAGGCGGTCTTGTACGCGAGATTGCCGTAACTGGCGGCGTGGCTTTTGTTGAAGCCGTAGGCGGCGAACGTTTCTATCTGCTCCCACAGTTTTTGGGCGGATGGTGCTGCCATGCCGCGCTCGACGCATCCCTTTTGGAAGCGGTCTTTCTGCGCCTGCATTTCCGCCGGGATTTTTTTGCCCATCGCTTTTCGCAGCTTGTCCGCTTCGCCCCACGAGTATCCTGCAAGTTCAACCGCTATGGTCATCACGTCGTCCTGATATATGAGGACGCCGTGCGTCGGTTTCAGGATGTGTTCGAGGCGGGGGTCAAGGTAGCGGACGCGGGCAGGGTTGCGCTTGCGCTCTATGTATTCGGGAATGAATGCCATCGGGCCGGGGCGATAGAGCGCAACCATGGCGTTGAGGTCGTGGACGACGGTGGGGCGCAGATCTTTGAGGTAGCTCGTCATGCCGCTGCCCGCCATCTGGAAGACGCCGAGCGTCTCGCCGCGCGCGAGCATCTCGTACACTTTTTTGTCGTCGAGCGGGATGCGCTCGAGATCCACCTCCGTGCCGAGGCGCGAGCGGACACGCTTCACGGAATCCGCGAGCACGGAAAGATTCTTCAGGCCGAGAAAATCGAATTTGAGAAGCCCTACGCCGCCATACTCGTCGGCGATGGAATACATGTCGTATTGCGTTATCGTCTTGCCGCCTTTCGGGTCGAGCTGGATGGGGACGTAGTGCGTAACGGGTTCCGGCGAGATGACGACTCCGGCTGCATGCACGCCGACATGACGCGCATTGCCCTCGACTTTGCGCGCGAGGTCGATTATCTCACGCGCGTCCGCATCGGAGCGGTACGCCTCGGCAAGCTCCGGCGTGCTCTCCAGCGCGCTTTGTATGGTGACGGGGAACCCCTGCTTGCCGAAGGGTATGAGTTTTGCGATGCGATCGCCCGTGCCGTAGGAGTGGCCGAGCGCGCGCGCGACGTCGCGCACGGCGGCGCGCGCCAGCATGGTGCCAAAGGTGCCTATCTGTACGACGTGCGTCTCTCCGTAGGTGCGCCGTGCATACTCGATGAGCTCGTCGCGGCGGCTGTCGGCTATGTCCATGTCGATGTCCGGCGCGGAAGGGCGCTCGGGATTCAAGAAGCGCTCGAACGGCATTTGAAATTTGATCGGGTCCACTGTCGTTATGCCGCAGAGGTAGGAGACGAGCGAACCGGCCGCGCTGCCGCGGGTGTTGGTGTAAATGCCCTGCGAGCGCGCAAAGCGCAAAAGGTCCGCGACGATGAGAAAGTATGACGCGTACCCTTTTTGGGCGATTATGCCGAGCTCATGCTCGATGCGCGCCGAAAGGTCCGGCGTCTCCTCGAGGCCGCGTTCGGGGATTCCCCGCAGCGCGAGTGCGCGGAGTTCTTTGTCCGCGGAGGAGCCGCGCGGAATAGGGAAGTCGGGGAATATGGCCTTACCTAAGGAAAGCTCGAGAGTAGAGCGCCGTGCGATATCGGCGGCGTTCGCGATGGCCTCTGGCAGATCGGCGAAGCGCTCCGCCATCTGCGTACGCGATTTGAACGAAAAGTCCCTCATCCGATACTCGCCGCCGTCCCGCTCCAATACGGAGGCCGTTCTAATTTTATTGACGAGGTCGCAGGCAAGCCCGTCTTCTTCGTGAAGATAGTATACGTCGTGCGCCGCGACGAGAGGAACGCCGCGTCCCTGTGCGAGCGCGGCGAGCGCGGCCATCCTTTCATCGTGCCCGTCTATCTCCGGATGCCGCGTTATCTCGACGAAGCAGTTCGCGCCGTATACGCCCCTGTACCAGTCGAGCGTCTGTGCCGCTCTGTCTGGGTTCTCGTGGCGCAGCGCGTATGCCGCCTCGCCGCCGTAGGAGGGCAGTATAGCGATAAGGCCCTCGGCGTGCGCTTCGATGAGTTCGCGATCGATGCGCGGCGTACGGAAGAATCCCTCCAGGTAGCTCTTCGACACCAGCTGCAGCAGATTGCGATACCCGCGCTCATCTTCCGCGATGAGGACGAGCCGCCCCGATACGTCGTCCACGCGGTGCTCTTTGTCATGCCGCGTCCTCGGCGCTACGAAGAAATCAACGCCGATGATGGGTTTCAACCCCTCTTTTTTGCATTCCTTGTAGAACTCTATCGCGCCGTAGAGGTTTCCATTGTCCGTAAGCGCAAGCGCGCTCTGTCCGTCTCTCTTAGCAGCTGCCACCAGATCCGGTATTTTCGGCAGCGCCTCCAAGAGTGAATAATGACTATGGGTGTGCAGGTGGACAAAATCGTCGCGGGCCATAGGCGCAGTATATATCAGCGAGCGGCGGCTGTGTGCGTGTCGGGGACATGGCCCGGTGCAGGCCGCTTCCTGGTATACTTATGATGTATGAAGTTCCTTATCGGCATCGATGAAGCGGGCCGCGGCCCGCTCGCGGGGCCGGTTGCGGTCGCGGCCGTCATGGTGCCGAAGTATTTCGATTGGCGGCAAGTTGAAGGCGCGCGCGATTCAAAACAAATGTCGCAACAGGCGCGCGAGCGCGTGTATCGGCGCATGCGCGCCCTGGAGCGCCTCGGCGCTCTTCGCACGGCGGTGTCTTTCTCGCCCGCTTCGGTCATAGATAGCCACGGTATTGCGCACGCGATCCGCAGCGCGCTGGAGCAATCGATGGCGAAGCTGAACGCTGATCCGGCCGAGTGCGACGTGCGGCTCGACGGGCTTCTCTCGGCACCCGCTCAATTCGGCGTGCAGCGAACTATAGTCGGCGGAGACGACAGCGAGCCCGTCATATCGCTCGCGTCCATCGCGGCAAAGGTTCGCCGCGACAGATTTATGGTGCGGCTTGCGCGCGCGCATCCCGCGTATGGCTTCGAGCAGCATAAAGGGTATGGCACCGTGATGCATCGTGAAGCGATACGGCGAGAGGGTTTTTGCAGCGAGCACCGCACGACATTTTGCACGCGTCTCTTTGGTATCGAGCCGGAACCGGAGATTTTTGCAGCATTGCAGAGTGACGAAATATCGGTATAATGCGGCGATTATGGTAGTACGAATGCGGGCGAACCGCTCCAAGACTGGCAAGCGCCGAAGCCATCAGGGGTTGGTCGCGGCGCGTGCGGCTCGCTGCAGCTGCGGCGCCCTTCGTTTGCCGCATCGCGCATGCGCAGAATGCGGCATGTACCGCGGCAAAGTTGTCATTGACGTGGTCGCACGGGCAAAACGCCAGGCGAGACGGGACAAGAGACGGGAGAAGGACTTGCGCGAAAGCGGCCAAGCGTCTCAAGCAAAGCAGGAAGATAAAATGCCGACCGCTACCTAGCACCTGAATGCCCCTTGCTCTTTCCCGAACATATTTTATGAGAAACCTAGAAGCTAAAACCTGCTTGCCGGCAGGCAGGGCATAAAAGCTCGCAGCTGCTCTATGGCCAATCGTCACCTCGCGCGTTCAGTCGTCCTTCAGGTACTCTTTGAGCGCGACCAATCGGGAGGCGCGCAGACGCTCGAAGAATCGCTCAGCCACCTCGCAACATACGGCGAAGAATTCGGCACGCGGCCGAACGACGTGCCGTTCATGGAGGAGCTTTTAAAGCTCGTTACCTCCAAGCAAAAAGAGATCGACGCAGTGATAGAGAAGGCGGCGCCCGAATGGCCGATCGAGCGCATCGCACCGATAGACAGGAACATCCTCCGCCTCGGCTTGGCGGAACTTCTCTATGCCGACCGGACGCAAGTCCCGGCAAAGGTCGCCATCAACGAGGCGATAGAGCTTGCCAAAAACTTCGGCTCGAACTCTTCCAGCCGTTTCGTGAACGGCGTCTTGGGCGCGGTGTATGTCGAGCTTGGCGAGCCGGGCAAGGAGGAGGGTGAGAAGCGCAGAGAGCAGAAGCCCGGCGGCGGAAAGATGCCCGTGGAAGAATTGGTGGGCGCCGTTGTGTATGCGGAAGACGAAAGCGGCACGTACTTGGCGCTCGTGCACGATATTTTCGGGCACTGGACGCTCTCCAAGGGGCGGCTTCAGCAGGGCGAGCAGCAAGAGGCGGGCGTCATCCGAAAAGTGCAGGAAGAGATAGGGCTTCCGGTTGATGTAGAGGATAAGTTGGGCGAGAACGAGTACATTGCCAACGACAATGCCAATGGTAAGAACGGTAAAAAACGCCGGCATGCCACGTACTTTCTTGCGCGCGCACCGTTTCAGGATTTGCAGCTGAAGCGCGAGGGCGGCCTCGACGATGCGCAGTGGTTCCCGCTCGCGTCCGTTGGGGACTTGAATTTTTACGACGACATCTTGCCGGTCGTGACGAGAGCGATAAACTTGCTTGCGCAAAAGGACAGAAAGTAGCACTTCCTTCTCTACGCTGAGACCATGAACTTCTCCCAATTTGAAGCTACAATAGGGCACACGTTCTCCAACAAGCGCCTCCTCGAGCAGGCGTTCACGCACCGCTCGTACCTCAACGAGAATCGCGAGCCGGGGCGCGCGCATAACGAGCGTTTGGAGTTTCTGGGCGACGCCGTGCTGGAGCTCGCGGTGACTGAATTCTTATACGCAAAGTATCCAGAAAAGCCGGAAGGGGAGCTCACTGCCTACCGGGCCGCGCTCGTCAATACGCAATCCATATCGGACGCAGCCGTGAAGCTGGGCATGAATGATTTCCTCCTCCTCTCGCGCGGCGAAGCGAAGGATACGGGACGCGCGCGGCTCATTATCCTCGCGAACGCATTCGAGGCGGTCATAGGTGCCCTGTATCTGGACGCGGGATACGAGGCCGCGCGACGCTTCATCGAGGAGCAGCTGTTCCATAAGACGGAAGAAGTAGTGGCGAAGCGGCTGTGGCAGGATGCAAAGAGCCGCTTCCAGGAGCTCGCGCAAGAGCGCGTGTCCATTACGCCCGCGTATCAGCTCGTGGGACAAACAGGCCCCGACCACGACAAGATATTCACCGTGGGCGTCTTTCTTGGTTCCGAGCGCGTCGCGATAGGCGAGGGGCGCTCCAAACAGGATGCGGAACAAGCCGCAGCAGAAAAAGCTCTCGCAGTAAAGGGGTGGTAGAACCTCTAATCCACGCGTTAATCTATTCGTCTAATCTATTCGCCTCTGGCGACCCACCAGTTCAATCTCCTCAATACTCGCTGTTATCCATGTACATATTATGTTCGTACGAACATAATATGTACATCATGCATCCAACTTGAATTTCCTTCGCAGCACCGCCATTCCATCCAGAGTATTAGCAGTGATAAATAGTGTGTATCGCAGCACATCGCATTTGCGCGCTATCTTCTTGACCTCTTTTTCAAATGGATATGGATGCACCCACACGGAACGCTGGTAAAACACGAGGCCAAGGCGCCGCAGGTGGCGTACGAATTCTATACGCGCACGTGCCTGTTCCTGTGGGATATCAAACACGAGAATGCGCCACAGCCCGTCATGTTTTTTCGGTACTGGGATAGTGAGCGAGAAGATATCTTTATCCTCCGATAATACGTTCCGCCCGGTCCTTGTCAGGAGCAATGTATTGTCTCGTTTGGACACGTATTCAAGCTGACGCATGGCGTAGAGCTTGCGTCGTATATACGCACGGGCCGCATCGTCTTCTGCCTTCATTTCGCGTTCAAGTGCGCGCAAGACGCTCGAATGGGTTCTGTATTGGTTTGTGAGTATGCCCGCAAGCACCTGTAAAAATATTCGTGTCTGGGGGGAGGGGCGCCTGTGTCTCATACACTGTACATGTTGTGACCGTACGAACACAACATGTACAGTTTAGCATGTTCGCACTGGCGTAGGTAGGTGGTTACGCGGCGTGCTTCGTGGAAGGGTATACTGTAAGCGTGTGCAGAAAGAAATTGTGCTAGCCTGCAGTACAATGAACCGATACGTATTTAGATATGTTGTATCTAAAATCCATAGAGCTCACGGGTTTTAAATCGTTCGGGAAAAAGACCGAGCTGGTGTTTGATTCGCCCATAGCGGCGATAGTGGGGCCGAATGGCTCCGGCAAGTCGAACGTGGCCGAGGGGTTTCGGTTCGTACTCGGCGAGCAGTCGATGAAGTCCATGCGCTCGAAGCGCGGCGAGGACCTTATCTGGGGCGGCTCACCGGCGCTCCCTCGCGCGAACCGCGCGGGCGTAAAGGTCGTTTTCAATAATTCGAAGCGCCTTCTCGATATCGATTTCTCGGAAGTCGTCATTGAGCGCGTTGTGTATCGAGACGGGCAGAACGAATATCTCCTGAACGGAACGCAGGTGCGCTTAAAGGACATTATCCGCTTACTCGCGGGCGCGAACATTGGCGGCTCGGGCTACCAGATAATTTCCCAGGGCGAGGCGGACCGAATATTGAACGCCTCTCCGCGCGAGCGGCGGGAGATGGTGGAAGACGCGCTCGGCCTAAAGCTGTACCAGCACAAAAAGGCGGAGAGTGAGCGGAAGCTCGCCGAGGCGGCCGTCAATATCGATAAGACGAGATCGCTGCGGCGCGAACTTGCTCCGCACCTTACCTTTTTGCGCTCGCAGGTGGAGAAAATAGAGAAGGCGCGCGAGATGAAGGATGAGCTAAGCGCAAAGCTGGCCGACTACCTCGCGCGCGAGAATGCGTATCTCACGCAGGAGACTGCGCGCGTCAAAGACGAGGAACATGCGCGCGCGCGCGAGCTGCGGGACGCAGAGGAGCGCATAGCCGCCGCAAGAGATGAGCTTGAGCGGCATGCGAGCGCCGGTGATCGTGGGGAACATGCTGAGAAGCTGGCCGCGCTTGAGGCGGCGCGCGTCGCTGCGCGGCGCGAGCGCGAACAGTTGGTGCGCGAGATGGGCCGCGCGGAGGCGGCGCTTGAGTTTGCCGAGCGGGGAGGCGCGTCACCGGAGGAAGGCGTCGTGCCCGCGAGCGCGGCACGCACGCACGCACAGCGGCTCTCAATGATGCTTGCGGAGGCGGAAGCGAAAGAGAGCGTGGAGGATATGCGCGTCGCGCTCCGCGCGGCTCGTGAGGAAATTACTCGTTTTATCGGCACTCTTGGGGAGGCGCCGGCGCCTGCCGGCGAAGCGCGGGAAGCGCACGCACAGGTCGAGGAGCTTGCGCGCAAGCTGGCCGAGGCGACTGAAACCGAAGAGAGGGCGGAGCGCGCGCTTGCGGAATTTCGCCGCAGTGGAGAGGAGGGGAGAGAGGCGCGACACGAAGCCGAACGGAACATGCTCACGCACGAGGCGGCGAAGCGCGAGCTTACGGGCAAGCTGTCTGCGGCCCGGCAAAAGCTGGAAGAGCTCGCGATGCTCTCGCGCCGTTTTGAGGAGGAGGTGCGGGAAGGGGTCGCGCTAGTCGGCGCGGCAGTCCGCGGCTGGGAGAATGCGGCGATTCCCGAGGGGGCGCTCTCGGAAGAGCGGAGCGAGCAGGAGAAGCGGCGCCGCGCGATAGAGCGTCTGAAGATAAAGATAGAGGAGGCGGGCACGGGTGAGGGCGAGCAGATACTGCGCGAATTTACGCAGACAAAGGAGCGTGATGAGTTCCTCGCGCGCGAGCTCGCAGACCTTGAGCGCTCGGCGCAGTCGCTGAAAACGATCATCGCGGAGCTCGAAAAGACGATAGACGAGCGCTTTACGGAGGGGTTAAAGCACATTAACGAAGCACTGGCAGTTTTTTTCGCGAAGCTTTTTGGTGGGGGCGAGGCGAAGCTTGAGGTGGAAGCGCCGCGCGTGCGCCGAGGGGCAGCGCGTGAGAATCTCGAAGATGAGGATGATGCGCTGTATGAGGAAGAAGAGGAGCTGTATGCCGGTTTGTCCATTTCCGTATCACTGCCGCGCAAGAAGGTGCGCGGCCTCGAGGTGCTCTCCGGCGGAGAGCGCGCGCTCACCTCTATCGCACTCATTTTCTCCATGTCGCAGGTCAATCCGCCGCCTTTTTTGATACTTGACGAGACAGATGCCGCGCTCGACGAGGCCAACAGCCGCCGCTACGCCGACATGATCAAGGAGCTCTCGCGCAAGAGTCAGCTCATCGTCATTACCCATAACCGCGCCACCATGGCTGCGGCGGGCGAACTCTATGGCGTTACAATGGATTCAAGCGGCGTCTCGAAGGTGTTATCGGTCAAATTGGAGGAGGCGGAGCGGGTGGCGAAGTAAGTTGATTTCTGGCTGCATTCTGGTACAGTGCCGCGACATATGTTGAAGATACGAATGCAGCGCGTCGGCCGCCGGAACGATCCGGCGTACCGTGTCGTGGTGACAGAGCATACGGCCGGTCCCAAGGCGGGGAAGTTCGTCGAGAAAGTAGGAACGTACAATCCCAAGACCAAGGCGCGCACCCTGAACGAGGAGCGGGTCAAGCACTGGCTTTCCGTCGGCGCGCAGGCATCCGACACCGTGCACAATATGCTTGTGTCTATCGGGGTCGTGAGCGGCAAGAAAGTGAACGTCCTTCCGAAGAAAACCGTCCCGCAGAAGGAAGCAGAGGAAGCGCCCGCCGAGGCGCCCGCACCTGCCGCTGCGGCGGAGGAACCCGCCGCGTCCGAATCGGATGAGGGAGCGCCTGCCGCCGCCGAGGAGGAGCCGGCTGCCGAAGCTCCTGCAAAGGAAGAGCCCGCCGCGGCAGCGGAGAGTGCGGAAACAGAAGAGGAGAAGGCGGCATAGCGAACGGGCTTTGACGCGCGCTCGGCCATACCGTATTCTGCGCTATTATTACTGGACTACTGAAAATCTGCTATGGAACATGACCAGCAATTCCTGGAATACGTAGTAAAAGCCCTGGTGGACCATCCGGAAGACGTAAAAATCACCCGCACCGTGGACGAAATGGGCGTGCTACTGACGCTCTCCATCCATAAGGATGATATGGGTAAGATAATCGGCCGCTCCGGCCAGACGGCGAAGGCCATTCGCACCATCTTGCGCATCGTAGGCATGAAGAACGACGCGCGTGTCAACCTCAAGATAGAGGAGCCGGAAGGCAGCGAACACTCTTTCAGTCGCGAGAGAAGCGTGGACGACGTGATAGAGGATCTGAAGAGTGAATAACAGCTTCTAGCTTCTAGCTGCTAGCTTCTAGGGTCTAGCTTCTAGCACAACCGGCTCGTCCGACGATCTCCTAGTACCTAGAAGCTAGAAGCTAGCAGCTACTAGAGCTATGATCCACTTTCACATCATCACTCTCTTTCCGGAGGCCATCGAGCCGTACTTGTCCGCGTCCATACTTGGGCGGGCGCGAGAGAAGAAGCGAATAAAAGTTTCCTACTATGACCCGAAGGAGTTCGCGGTCGGCAAGCATCGCAGGGTAGACCAGCGGCCATACGGCGGCGGGCCCGGCATGGTGCTCGAGCCGAATGCGATGCTGCGCGCGGCGGAGAAGGCGATCGGGCGCAAAAAGGGCGTCGAGACGATTTTCTTTTCAACGGATGGGAAGCAATTCGACGAGAGAATGGCCAAGCGCTTGTCAAGGAAGAGGGACATCGTCCTCATCGCAGGCCGCTATGAAGGCGTGGACGCGCGTGTGCGGAAGATACTGAAGGCAAAGAAAGTATCCATAGGGCCATACGTGTTGACGGGCGGAGAGCTGCCTGCGGCCATCCTCGTCGACGCAGTCTCTCGGTTCGTGGACGGTGTCCTTGGAAAAGCGTCATCGCTTGAATCCTCTAGGGGGACCTACCGGCTTGCGGGAGTCGCCTCGCCGGAGGTGTACACGCGTCCGGAGGTCTTGCGCTGGAAGGGGAAGGCATACCGCGTGCCGAAGGTGCTTCTCACGGGCGATCACAAGCGTATAGACGAGTGGAAGACGAAACGGCGTGGCTAGGGCTCAAGCGTTATTCACACGAGCTTCACGGAAGGTCTTGACAGCAATATATGTATGTATATACTTCCGCGGTATTTGCTAGGGAAGGGCTGATTGTGTTGCGGTAGCACGCCTTTGAATACGCAAAGAGCGTTTTGCCGAAAGGCGGAACGCGGAGCATCGAAAGATGCCACATTTCATTAAAAGGTAACAGAGGTGAGAGTGTCCCGCTTTCGCGGCGACAAATTCTGTTATATGCAAAAAACCCGTGCGCCGCAGCAAAAGTATTTCAGCCGGTTCCAGGAACCGTTGGTCAAGCTCCCGAATCTCGTGGAAAGCCAGCTCGAATCGTTCCGCCAATTCGTGGAGGGCGGCGCCGTGCGCGTATTCAAAGAATTCTCTCCCATTACCGACCACGCAGGCAAGAAATTCGAACTGACGCTCGAGTCCTTTACCTTCGGCGAGCTTCGCTGGGACGAGCACTACGCCAAGCGCATGATGCGCACGTATGAGGCGCCCCTCTCCATGGTCGCCCGCTTAAAGAACAAAACGACCGGCGAGGAGAGAGAGCAGGAAATATTTCTTGCGGACTTCCCGTGGATGACCGAACACGGCTCGTTCATCATAAACGGCGTCGAGCGCATTATCGTACCGCAGCTCGCGCGCTCGTACGGCGTTTTTTTCGAGCCGGTGCCGTACAAGGGCAAGAACTATTTCGCTGCAAAAATAATCCCCGCACGCGGCGTCTGGATAGAAATAGAGTCCGACGCGGATGGCGGCATATATGTCAAAATTGATCGCAAGCGGCGTTTCCCCGTGACATCGCTCTTGCGTATTCTTGGGCTTGCGACCGACAAAGACATCATCAAGCGCTTCGAGGGGACGGCGGCGCGCGATGCTATCGCGGCGACAATCGGACACGACCCCGCAAAGAGCGTCGAGGAGGCATACGTCGAGATATACCGGCGTCTTCGCGACGGCGATATCGCAACGCCCGAGAGCGCGCGCGATCATGTAAACACAACGCTCTCCGCCGAGCGGTACGACCTTTCGCGCGTCGGCCGATTTCATTTCAACAAGCGCTTCGGGCTCGGTATATCCGACAAGGAGCTCTCGGCGTCCGCACTTTCGCTCGATGACATCGCGCGCATCGTGACGCACATTGCGGAGCAAAATGCCGATCCGCACGCCGTGGGAGACGATATCGACCACCTCGGCTTCAGGCGCGTCCGCTTCGTGGGAGAGCTGCTGGAGCAGCGCATGCGCATCGGCCTCTCGCGCATGAAGCGCAACATTCAGGACCGTATGGCCATGGTGGACGCGGAGACGGTGCTGCCCGTGCAGTTCGTGAATCCGCGCCCCTTCCAGGCATCGGTGCGGGAATTTTTCGCCACAGACCAGCTTTCCCAGCTCATGCAGCAGTACAATACGCTGGACGAGATAGAACACCTGCGCACGCTCTCGACGCTCGGACGCGGAGGCCTCACGTCCGAACGCGCGGGGCTTGAGGTGCGCGACGTGCACTCATCTCACTACGGACGGGTCTGTCCCATCCACACGCCCGAGGGAAAAAACATCGGACTCGTTCTTCATATGGCGCTCTATGCGCGGCCGAACGAATTCGGCATTATCGAATCACCCTACGTCAAGGTGGAGAAGGGCCGCATAACAAAAGAGGTCGTGTATCTTAGCGCGCTCGAGGAAGAGAAATACGCCATAGCGCATGCCGCGGTACCGCGTGATGAGAACGGAAAAATAACGAACGCGATGGTGGAGGTGCGCAAAGAAGGCGAGCCGCAGCTCGTCGCGCGGGAGGAAGTCGACTACATGGAGGTTGCGACAAACCAGCCGTTTTCGGTCGCAACATCGCTTATCCCGTTCGTGGAGAACGACGACGCGAACCGCGCACTGATGGGCTCGAACATGCAAAAACAAGCCGTGCCGCTTGTGGTGCCGGAGGCGCCCGTGGTCGCGACCGGCATCGAGCGCGAAGCGGCGCGCGACTCGGGCAGACTGCTCCTCGCAAAGGAGGCGGGCGAGGTCACGTACGTGGACGCGCGGCGCATCAAGGTCAAGAACACGGAAGGCAAAACGCGCGAGTATGAACTCGTCAATTTCTCCCGTACGAACGGATTCACGACGTTCCATCAGCGCCCCGTGGTGAGCGTGGGTGAGAGCGTAAGGAAGGGAGCCGTTTTGGCGGACGCCTCGACCTCTGTCGGCGGGCAGCTCGCTATCGGGCAGAATGTGCGCGTCGCGTTCCTGCCGTGGTTCGGCGCGAACTACGAGGACGCCATCGTCATTTCCGAGCGGCTCGCAAAGGATGCGCGCTTCACATCCATTCACATGGAGGAGTTTATCTGCGTCGTGCGCGACACGAAGCTTGGCCCCGAGGTTACCACCCACGACATTCCGAACGTAAGCGAATTCAAATTGCGGAATCTCGACGAAGAAGGCGTCGTCCGGATCGGCGCCGAGGTGCGCCCCGGCGACATACTGGTCGGAAAGGTAACGCCGAAGGGCGAGACGCAGCTCACTCCCGAGGAGCGCCTGCTTCACGCGATTTTCGGAGAGAAAGCAAAAGACGTGAAAGACACTTCCATGCGCATGGAGGGCGGCAAGCGAGGCCGCGTGGTCGGCATCAAGGTGTTCTCGCGCGAGAGCGGCGACCAGCTTGAGAGCGGCGTCATTAAGCGCGTGCATGTGGAGGTCGCACAGCTGCGCACGATCGCGGTCGGCGACAAGCTCGCCGGCAGGCACGGCAACAAGGGCGTTATTTCTCGCGTGCTTCCGGAGGAAGACATGCCCTATGACGAGAATGGGGAACCGGTAGACATAATACTCACCCCGCTCGGCGTACCATCGCGCATGAACCTCGGCCAGATACTGGAGCTGCACCTTGGGCTCGCCGCGGGAAGCCTCGGCTATCAGGCAGTCGTGCCTTCGTTCGCGGGCGCGACCGAAGAGGAGATACGAAAAGAATTGAAGGAGGCCGGCTTCGACGAGACGGGCAAGTTTACGCTCTTCGACGGCCGCACGGGCGAGCCGTTCGCGCAGAAAGTGTCGGTCGGCATTATGTACATGCTGAAGTTGCACCACATGGTGGAGGACAAGATACACATGCGCTCGATCGGGCCATACTCGCTCACGACGCAGCAGCCCTTGGGCGGCAAGGCGCAAAACGGCGGCCAGCGCGTCGGGGAAATGGAGGTATGGGCGTTCCTCGGCTACGGCGCCGCATACTCGCTGCGCGAAATACTCACATACAAATCGGATGACATTCTCGGGCGCTCCGCCGCATTCGACGCGATCGTCTCCGGAGAGCGAATTAAGGAAACGAACACGCCGGCCACCTTTAACGTGCTTGTGCGGCATCTGCGCGGCCTTGGCATCGACATCGAATTTATGGGCGGAGAGAGCGAGGCGGCACGCCGTTACCAATAACCCGATCGCGTATGCAACGAAACATCAGAAAAGAAGCAATGACGCAGGATTTTGAAGCAGTCGCGATGCGGCTTGCCTCCCCCGAGCGCATTCTCGAGTGGTCGCAAGGAGAGGTCACCAAGCCGGAGACGATAAACTACCGCACGCAGCGGCCGGAGAAGAACGGTCTTTTCGACGAGCGCGTGTTCGGTCCCGAAAAAGACTACGAGTGTTACTGTGGCAAATACCGGGGCATCCGATTCCGCGGCATCGTATGCGAAAAGTGCGGTGTCGAAATAACCCGCGCCATCGTGCGCCGCGAGCGCATGGGGCATATCGATCTCGCGACACCCGTGTCGCATATCTGGTTCCTTCGCGGCATTCCGTCGCGCATCGCACTTCTTTTGGGCCTTTCTGCCGCGGAAGTCGAGAAGGTCGTTTACTTCGCCGGGTATATTGTAACTTCCGTCGATGAAGGGGAGCGCTCGCGGCTTCTCAAGGAGCTCGAACAAGAATTCGAGACGCGCACCAAATCCGCTACGCCGGACGAGAAAACGCGCCTGAAAGACCTCGCACAGAAGGCGAAGCGCGACATCGAATCGATACGCGAAGGAGCCGTCCTTGACGAGGCCGCCTACCATCTTTTTGCGGTGAAATACGGCGCGATGTTCCGCGCTGCCATCGGCGCGGAGGCGCTCTATAATATCTTGAAGCGGCTCGACCTTTCGGAATTTATCGCAAGAGTACGCGCCGAATACGAGAAGGCGGGCGCAGGCGAGCGCGACAAGCTCCGCAAACGTCTCGCGCTCGCGGAGACCATGCAGCGCGCGAACGTGCGTCCCGAGTGGATGTTCATGACGCGCCTCCCTGTGGTGCCGCCCGCGCTCCGGCCGATGGTCGCGCTTGAAGGCGGCCGACACGCATCCTCGGATCTTAACGACCTCTATCGCCGCGTCATCAACCGCAACAACCGCCTCAAGCGGCTGCAAATGATACACGCGCCGGAGGTCATTCTCCGCAACGAGAAGCGCATACTGCAAGAAGCAGTGGACGCCCTCCTCGACAACTCCATGCGCCGCGGCGCAGGGGTCTTGGGAATACTCGGCGGCCGGCGCCGTGCGCTCAAGTCCCTCGCAGATTACCTCAAGGGCAAGCACGGCTATCTTCGCCAGAACCTTCTCGGCAAGCGTGTCGACTACTCCGGCCGTTCCGTTATCGTGGTCGGTCCCGATCTTGCGCTTGACGAGTGCGGACTTCCCAAGCACATGGTCTTGGAGCTGTTCCGACCCTTCGTCATTCACGGGCTCCTCGCTCGCGAGCATGCATACAATATCCGCGGCGCCGGCCGCCTTATCGAGGACGAAGCGCCGGAAGTGTGGCCGATCTTGGAAGAGGCGATACAAGGCAAGTATGTGTTGCTGAACCGGGCGCCGACCCTGCACCGCCAGTCGATGCAGGCGTTCCGCCCCGTGCTCATCGAGGGTAATGCCATACAGGTACATCCGCTCGTATGCCCCGCGTATAATGCGGATTTCGACGGCGACGCAATGGCGGTGCACGTGCCGCTTTCGGAGGAGGCGCAGCTTGAAGCTTCGCGCATCATGTCTGCGAACAAGAACGTACTCAAGCCCGGCTCCGGCGACGTGGTCGTTGCCTCAAAGCTCCTCGACATCGTGCTCGGCTGCTACTGGATGACGAAGCATGTTGCGGGTGCGAAGGGCGAAGGCACTACGTTCCCGACAACGAATGCCGCGATAACCGCCTATGATTTTGGCGCGGTGGATCTCCGCGCGCTCGTGAAAGTCCTGCCGAGCGAGAACAAAAAATACGCGCACTTCGAGGGCAAACTCTTCGAGACCACCGTGGGACGGCTCCTGTTCAATACCGTCTTGCCGAACGATTTCCCCTACATTAACGAAGAAATAACCAACAAGCGCATGGCGGCGCTCGTGCAGGACTTGGTGAACCACTATAGTCTGGACGGAATCCCGCGCATACTCGATCAGATCAAGCGTTTCGGGTTCCGCTATGCGACGCATGCCGGCATCACGTGGTCGCTTTCGGATGTCTCAACGCCTGCCGACAAGGAGCGGCTTGTAGAAGAGGGCCGTGCTGCGGTCGCAAAGGAGCAAGAGAACTACGATGCCGGCCTTCTGACGGACGAAGAGCGCAAGCGCATGACCATCGAGATATGGGGCAGAATATCGAGCGAGCTCCGCAAGCATGTTGTTGATACCTTGAACCCCCAGGGGCCGGTGCACGACATGATAACTTCCGGCGCGCGCGGCTCGGTGGTGCAGCTGCACCAGATGGCAGGCATGAAGGGTCTCATTACGAATCCGCGCGGCGAAGTCATTGAATTTCCAATCACCTCATCGCTCAAGGAGGGACTGACCCCTATCGAGTATTTCATCTCAACGCACGGTGCGCGCAAGGGCCTTGCCGACACGGCGCTCAATACCGCGCGTGCGGGATACTTGACGCGCCGCTTGTTCGACGTAGCGCACGACGTTGTCGTGCTGGAGGACGACTGCGGAACGAAAGAGGGCGTCTTGATCCGCCGCCCAGGAAAAGAAAATATCGGCGGTTCGTTCTCGGACCGCGTGGTGGGGCGCGTCCTCGCGGATAGCGTCGCTTCATCGGACGGCTCAGTCTCCTTCAAGCGCGGGCATCTATTGGATCGGGATGATGCGGACGCGATAGAGGCGAGCGACATCCCCGAAGCGACCGTTCGTTCCCCTATTGGTTGCAAAGTGTATCGTGGCGTATGCCGCCACTGCTACGGTACGGACCTAACAACCGGCGAATTGGTGGATGTCGGCGAGGCCGTCGGGGTCATCGCGGCGCAGGCCATCGGCGAGCCGGGCACGCAGCTCACCATGCGCACCTTCCACACCGGCGG
>PFBM01000024.1:0-6849 GCA_002773285.1 Candidatus Kaiserbacteria bacterium CG10_big_fil_rev_8_21_14_0_10_59_10 | reverse complement strand
CGACCGCAGGCGGTGACATCACCATGGGCTTGCCGCGCGTCGAAGAGGTCTTTGAGGCGCGCACGCCGAAATCTCCCGCCGCTATCGCGCGCGTATCGGGCGTCGTGGGAGAGATACGCCGAGAGGACTCTGAAACGGTCCTCACGCTCGTTCCCGAGAGTGCCTCGACACGCACCGGCAGAGCCGCGAAAAAAGAGACGGAATATCGCATTCCGCTGGCGCGCACGCTCATCGTGAAGGAAGGCCAGGCGGTGGAGAAAGGTGACTTCCTCACGGACGGTTCCGCGGATCTCGAGGACATCTTCACGCTCGCCGGCAAGGAGCGTGCCCAGGAATACATCATTAACGAGGTTACGCGCATCTACGAGCTGCAGGGCGTATCGACGGCCCGCAAGCACCTTGAGATCATCGTCAAGCAAATGTTCTCTCGCGTATCGGTCGTATCGCCGGGCGACACAGGCGTATCATCCGGAGAGATACTTGCCGACTTTGAGTTCGATCGCTTGAACCGCGAAGCAAAGGAGGCCGGCAAGGAGCCGGCGAAGGCAAAGCAGCATCTCATGGGTATCACGGAAGTATCGCTGACGCGCGCTTCTTTCCTCTCTGCCATATCCTTCCAGAATACGCCGAGGAAGCTCGCGGAAGCGGCCGTCTCGGGCGCGGTGGACCGGCTTGTGGGATTAAAAGAGAACGTTATTATCGGCCGCCTTATTCCTGCAGGCACCGGATTCGCCGGCTCGCAAAAACATGCACTGATAGCGGAACTGCAGGAAAGATTCAAGGCGGAAGATGCGGCGTCCGCGACTGAGGACGAGTAACGTAGACGCGCAGAGCGCACGGGCCGCCTCGCGCAACGTGGGCGCCTCGTGTGTTTCGTGCCGCCTTACGGCGCGTAGTATCCACACGTGCCGCTCTCAGGCATAATGGCCCTATGGCAGACACAGTCCAGCAGGTGAAGGACAAACTCTCTATCGTCGACGTGGTTTCTCAGTACATAAAACTGGAGCGCGCCGGCGCGAACATGCGCGCGCGGTGCCCTTTTCATGCTGAGCGGACGCCCTCGTTCATGGTGTCTCCCGAGCGCGGCACGTACCATTGCTTCGGCTGCGGGGTGGGGGGCGACATATTCACGTTCGTTGAGCAGATCGAGGGAGTCGACTTCAAGGGGGCGCTTCGGATACTGGCAGAGCGCGCGGGCGTGCAGCTCGTATATGCGCGCGGAGAGAAGCGGGAGGGTACGGATCGCCTCTATGAATTGCTGGACGCGGCGACGCTATGGTATGCGCGCGCGCTTGCCGACAATGCCGAGGCGCGCGCGTACCTGCAGGAGCGGGGCATCGAGGATGCGACAGTGCGCGCGTTCCGCCTCGGGTGGGCCTCGGATTCCTGGAGCGCGTTGTCCGAACATATGCGCGCACGCGGATTCTCGGAAAAAGAGCTGCTCGATGCGGGACTTGCCAAGAAGAGCGAGCGCGGCGGCCTGCTCGACAGATTTCGCAACCGCATCATGTTTCCCATTGCCGACAGCGCCGGGCGCGTAGTAGGGTACTCCGGCCGCATTTTCGGCGCGAAGGCGTCGGCAGAGGCGCCAAAATACCTCAACTCGCCCGAGACGGCGCTTTTCCGCAAGTCGCGCATTCTCTATGGGTTCGACCGCGCGAAACAGTCCATTCGCAAATACGGATGCGCGGTATTGGTCGAAGGGCAGGTTGACCTTGTCGCCGCGCATCAGGCCGGCTGGGCGAATACTGTTGCGACGTCGGGCACGGCATTCACGCCCGAGCACGCCGCCCTTGTGCGGCGCATGACAGAGAATCTTGTCATCGCGCTCGATGCTGACGAAGCGGGCTTTAAGGCGGCGATCAAGGCATCCCGTGCGGCCTTAGCCGGCGGGCTCAACGTGAAGATAGCCGAGATGCCGCAGGGAAAGGACCCCGCAGAGATGCTCCTCGCGGACGGCGCGGACGCGTGGAAGCGCGCGATACGCGAGGCGAAGGATATCATCACGTTCCTTCTCGATTCGCTCGAGATGCGGTCGGCAGGGAAGAAAGATATGTTTCGACGAGCGGTCGAGTCCATCGTCTTGCCGTTCATCGCGGACGTGCGCAGCGGCATCGCCCGTGAGCAGTACGTGCATGAAGTAGCGGGCCGCCTTGGTGTCTCCGAATCAGCGGTGGAAGGCGCACTCGCGGATTTGCCGCGCGAAGCGGCAGCGGCAGGTTCGCAAACGGGAGGCGGGCGCGAAGAGCGCGAGAGCGGTACACTGCCGCATGTCGATAGGCGTGCTCGCGGCGCTTTTTCTCTTTTACTGTGGCAAGAGTCCCTTGAGCGCCCCGCAGTGGATACGGCGCGTTTTGCGCGGGAATTGGAAGAGTCGATAGGGAAGGAAGCACTGGAAGCAATGCGTGCCCTTCCGGAATCCGAGCGCGAGGCGCTCCGCTTCTTCGCCGAGCGCCTCTATGGCGCGCATGCGCATCTTGAGCGGGAAGCGCAGGCGCTTGTCACCATCCTCCGACGCGAGCGATTCGCAGCGGAGCTTGCCGAGGCGACGATGGCTCTCAAAAGAGCCGAGGCGGCCGGCAATGAAGAGGAAACGGCCGCTCTGACGGCCCGCTGCGCGTTATTAACAGGCGAGATTGCCAAATTGTCTCAACTGTTATAAAATGCGCTTTCTATTCGCCCCTGTCTCTGCAGGGGTGGGTTGGTTTGCGCCTGTCCTGCATTTCACACTGTTTTCATCTCAAAGGTGTGAGCTTGATGGGCGGGAGTGTGGATAACCTCAGCAAGTCGCGTATGGCCAAGGCAACGAAAAAAAAGAAACAGGTAAAGCGGGCGAGTGCTCCTCGCGGCGGGAAGGCTGCGCGCACGAAATCATCCGCGCGAAAGAATGTGCGAAAGGCGCCGACGCGCAAGAGCGTGCGCGTTGTCAAGAAAGCCGCTAAGCCGGCCCAGAAGAAAAGAAGCGTGCACAAGCCGGCGGCGGCAGGCGCGCGCGCAAAAACGGAATCGAAAGTCGACGCGCTTATTCGCTTGGGGCGAGAGCGCGGTTACGTTACGTTTGACGAGATCATGCGCGAGTTTCCGACCATTGAGGACAACGTCGTGCTGCTTGAAGAAATGTACGAGCGTTTTGGCTCCGCCGGTATAGACGTACTCGAAGGCGGCGCCCTGCTTGAAGACAATTCGGCCGACGAAATATTGGAGCGCAAGAAGCTGATGTCGCGGCGAAGCGACAGCTCGTTCGATTCCGTGCAGATGTATTTGCGCGAAATAGGACAATACCCGCTTTTGAATGCCGACCAGGAAAAAGAGCTTGCAAAACGTATAGCGGTGGGGGATGAGGAGGCGCGAGGGATACTCGCCCGCTCGAACCTGCGCCTCGTGGTATCCATAGCGAAAAAGTACGTCAATCGCTCGCCGGATCTGACGCTGCTCGATCTCATCCAGGAGGGCAACCTCGGCCTTTTCAAGGCGGTGGATAAATTCGATTACACGAAGGGGTTCAAGTTCTCGACCTATGCCACCTGGTGGATACGCCAAGCCATCACTCGTGCGCTCGCGGACCAGTCGCGCACTATCCGCATACCGGTGCACATGGTAGAGACGATAGCAAAGTACAAGCAGAAGGTGCGGGAACTCTCCCAGCATCTCGGCCGCGATCCATTGCCTGAGGAAATAGCGGCGGAAATGGGTACTGATGTTGAGAAAGTTTACACGATCCAGAAGATCAGCCAGGACACGGTGTCGCTCGAGAGTCCGGTGGGAGAGGATGATGACGAGCGCTCGACCTTGGGAAGCTTTATCGCGGACGAGACGATCGCCGCGCCTGATCAGGACGCATCGCGCCGCATTCTCTCGGAGCAAATGATGACGATACTAGACGAACTTTCGCCCAAAGAGCGCAAGATATTGGAAATGCGCAACGGCCTCACCGCAGACGGCGTCTGCTACACGCTCGAGGAAGTCGGACGTGAATTCGGTGTCACCAGGGAAAGAATCAGGCAAATAGAGGCGAAAGCGCTTGAGCGCATCCGCTTCCATGAGCGCGCAAAGCAGCTAAAGAGTTACTGACGGTTCGGGCACTGCGGACGATCAGTCGAGGAGCTTGATGAGGTGTGAGCGAGCTGTGCTACGGACTGAATCGAGATACTTCTTGTCGGCCGCTTTTGAGGGGCTGAAATGCTCCGCGTCACGAGGGTGTATATCAGAAGGGCCGAGCCACACACGGTCTTCTTTTATACACAGCACGCGGTATGCCGTATCGGCGGAGAGTCCAAGGGTGGGGGCGCTGTCGGGGCGAAGCTTCACCAAATCCCCCCTGTTCAGCTGATCCTTGGGCAGTATCGGCTCATATCCCTTTAAGAAAGGTGCGTTCAGTCGGCGCGTTTTTTTCTTCGGATTTTCCATGGCGCTAAGTATACACTCGGAGATAGTCGGCGTTCGACCTCGTGAAATGGGGTCATGCTACACTGCCCGCATGGACGCGGTGCGGACGGAGGCAGGGACGAAACGCAAAAAAACCCGCGCCGGTGCGCCTTCGCAGGCGTTTCCGGGCGTACCTATCTCGCACTGGAGCCACTCGTCCCTGATGGCGTATTTAAGGAATCCTCTTGCCTGGTACAAGCGCTACGTGGAAAAAGTGTACGACACGCCGTCCAATCCTTCATCTATCGTGGGGCGGGCAGGCCACATTGCACTGCAGCATTTTTACAGCGGCATAGGGAAAGACGGCGCGGTCGAGCTTGGGCTTGAGTACCTGCGCAACGTGCCCGATTTCGACGTGAATTTCGGCAAAGCGCGGACTCGTCGCGAAAAAGAGAAAAAGCGAGAGACCATGGAGCGGGAATACCTGCAGGCGGTACAGTTCTACCTCGAGCGGCCGCCCCGGCACACGGTCGTTGCGGTCGAGGCGCGGGGCATCGCGAACGTGGAAGGCTTGCCGCTTCCGCTGAAGGCCATATCGGACCTCGTCGTTGAGTCTCGTCTGGAGCGCGGTTCACTCGATGTGATCGACCATAAGTTCGTGGATGCATTCAGCCCGACGCGTGCAGAGAAAACCCTTTTTGTCATGCAGGCGCTCTTCAATTATTACACCGTACGCGAACAATTCGGCAGGCCGGTGCGGCGCTTTATTATCCACGAATGCAAGAAGCGCCGAAGTGCTGATGGTTCTTCCCAAATGCGCCGCTACAGTATCGACTATGCGAAGTGCGGCGAAGCGTTCGCCGTATTTCACCGTTTGCTGAATGACGCGACGGCAGACCTCGCCCAACGGCGCGTCTTTCTTCCTAATCCCTCAGATATGTTCGAGGGGGAGAATTCATTCGACATCTACCGCTTGGAGCTCATTGATACCAGAGGTACGCCGTAGGCAGCGCTCCCCAAGCGCTCTTGCGCGCTTTGCCTGCCGCTTAGAGAAGCGTGTCGATAATGCCTTTCACGACCTCGAACGGCTGCGCCCCCTCGATAGGTATTTGCTCGCCGTCGACGATAATGATGCTGTGCGGCGTGCCGCGCCCGCCGGCTGCCACGGCCTCGTTCCAATCAAGCTCGACACGCGACTCATATTTCCCGCTATCGAGGCAGCTCTGGAACGCCGCCGTATCCATGCCAAGCTCTGCGGCCATGTCTACCAGTTGTCCGCCATCGGTGCGTGCGGAGCGGCCGGTGACATCGTACGCGCCCATGTCGAGACCCGTTTGCGGCATTGTTTGATACAGAAGGTCCGTATAGCGCCAGAACAGCTCGTTGCCGCCAAGCTCCGCCGCGCACTCAAGCGCTTCGGCTTGTTTCGGCGCGTTCGGGTGCAGCTGAGGAAGCGGGAAGTGGCGATACACCCATGCGACTTCGCCGCTTCCGCCGTATTCTTCAATAACCCGATGCAATGTGCCGTGGAATTGCTTGCAGAATGGACACTCGGTATCGGAGAATTCGACAATGACCAATTTGGCATTCGGGTTGCCGAGTATATGATCGTCGGGCTGCACGCCGCGTATTTCTTCTGCAACGACGCCGCTCCCCGGATCTGCGGGGCCCGCGGTCGCGTTGTTCATATTGACGAAAAATACCGCGCCCGCTATAAGAGCGCCCGCGACGACGATAGAAATAGGAACCGCTAATTTCTGCATAGTATCCATGAATGATGCTGCTAGTGGTAACGGCTGAAGTATACCACAGCACGGGAGCGCTGCAGAGGTGGGCTTTTGGTGCGGTATAGTGAGAGGATGGGTATCGCAGAAGGGCTTCTCTTGGGCGTTGTGCAGGGCCTCACGGAGTTCCTGCCCGTTTCTTCCTCCGGGCACCTTATCGTTGCGCGGGAAGTGTTGGGGCTCCAAGTTGAGTACGGACTCGCGATGGACGCTGCTCTTCATCTGGCGACAGCCGCAGCCGTATGCCTCTACTTTTGGCGAGATATTACGCGGCTCGCACGCGGTGCATGGGCGCGCGAGGAGCGCGCTCGTACGCTTCTCGGAGCGCTCGCTGTCGGTACGGTGCCGGCCGCGGTCGCAGGCCTCGCGCTCGGCTCCTATATCGAGGCATACACGCGCGGCGTGGGTGTCGTGATATTCGGTCTTATCGCTGGATCGGTCGTGATGGCCGCGGCGGAGCGCGCCTTTGCGCGCTCCGCCGCGGCGCGGTCCGTAGCGCAAGAGGGCGAACCGCGCGTGTCTTTGCGAAGCGGTGTTGCGATAGGCCTCTTTCAGGCACTCGCGCTTTTCCCGGGGATGAGCCGCTCCGGCATGACTATTTCGGCGGGCCTTATGTTCGGGCTCTCTCGTACCGAGGCGATGCGCTTCGCGTTCCTTCTGTCATTCCCGATCGTCCTCGGGGCGGGGCTTATGCAAACGA
>PFBM01000004.1 GCA_002773285.1 Candidatus Kaiserbacteria bacterium CG10_big_fil_rev_8_21_14_0_10_59_10 | reverse complement strand
AACTCGCTGTGAGGTTAATGTGCGCCCGAGAACGCCTACTGTGAGCGGAGCCACAATGCTTGTCGTTACGCTTAGGGCGACTATCGCGGCCAAGAGGCCGCCGTCTATGATGCCCTGCCCGAACCCGAGGAACGCGACGGCAAGTGTCGTGGAGAGGGACGGCGCTGTAGCCGCGCCGAGAAGTGCGCTCTCACGGTTCGTGAATCCGACAAGTTTTCCCGCCGCAAAACCGCTGCCGAACTTCGCTCCCATGGAGGAGACGAGTACCGCAAGCGTAAGTACAAGCGCACCGGAAACTTCCCAGAATACCCCGATGTTGGTATTTGCGCCGAGCGTAACGAAAAAGACGGGTATGAAAAATCCGTAACTTATCGCGTGCAATTTTGCTTTCAGTATCCTGCTTTGGATGGAGCGCGAGAGCACCAGCCCGGCAAAGAATCCTGCAATGATGGCGTGCAGGCCGACGAACTCGAAGAATACGACAAGTCCGACGAGTATCAACAGGACGAAGCGGAGTTCGCGCTCGAAGAGGTCCTGCTCCTCGGCGTAGTTCGAGAAAAGCGCCCAGCGTATGCGGGGTATGAGCCACGCAAGGGCCAGGAGAGTCACGAGCAGAAATGGGTAGAAAAGGAATATATGGAGGAACGAAGTGGTGCCTTGAATCTGCAGCAGGACCGAAAGGAGGATAAGCGCTGCGGAATCCACGATGACCGTAGAGCCGATTATGGTTTTACCGAGCACCGAGTCGAATAAACCCATCTTCTGGAATGAAGGAACGAGCAGCGCGACGGAGGAAGCCATGAATATAACGCCGAGAAGTATGACGGCGGCAGGAGAGTAGCCAAAGAGTAGGCCGACGCCGGCGCCGACAGCGGCAGGTATCAGTGCGCTGAAGGCGGCAACGACCGCTATCTTGTACTTTACGCCCTGCGATTCGAAAAAGCGCGTCTCAAGACCCGCCATGAACATGAGGAAGACGAGGCCGACGTGGGCGAGAAATGTGATGGTCGAATCCGGTTCAAAGAGTCCGAAACCGTACGGGCCGACAATGATGCCGCCGACGATGAGTGCCGCGACCCACGGCACGCGCACGCGCTCGAACAAGCTCGAAAAGAGGACGGCGGCCAGAAGGATGATGAAAAAAGGAAAAAATTCCGGCATTCAGCGCAGTATATCGCACATTGGCAAGTGAGGTTTCCCCACTTCGGATAGAGCGAGCGCGGCGGCAAGTACACGTTTTCGCGGCGTATTGGTAGGTCTATTTCGATATCAGCCCGTGTATCCTCCCGAGCGGTGCCAGGCAAAAAGCTGTTCTGACACAGGGTCGCGATGCGTGCGCGTCCACACGAGGTGGACGGCAATGGCGGCGAAAAGCACACAGGCGTATATAAGCAAAAGGCCGCCGTACCCCAAGGAGAGCTCCGCAAAGTAGTCGACAAACGTAATGGTGAACCATGACGTGATGGATATCGTGCCGGCGACGTCGCCCAAGAACTCCCAGCGCCTTCCGAGTTTTCCGCTGCCGCTTTTGGCGGCGGCGATCAGCCGGCGCGTGAGCGGGCCGGCAAGAAGAGAGCCGTTGATGAGCAGTATGCCGACGATGGTCTGCATGAAAAAGAACTTCGGCGTGAGGGCAATGGCTTCGGAAAATACCAACGCGACGCTGAGGAAGTCGATACCGAGCCCCACCAGTATTACTTTGCTGATGGTCGGAAAGAGGGGATATATATGCCGCTTGAGATGAAGCGAGGATTTTGAGATGAGAAAAAGAAAGTCGAGTACCAAGACCGTTCCGAGTGTAAAGATGGAATGGGCGCTGTGGCCGATAAAGAAGAACTGCCGCAACGACATGCTGCCTGTCCATGCCGGAATGCTAATGAGAAAGAGAATAACGGCAAAGTGAACCGCGTAAAAAAGCGTTAGGCGCCGATGGAACTGTGCCGGCGTTACATGCGAGAGAAGCCCGAGCGGCAAAAGTAGGAGCATCCACGCAACGAATACGGGGGTGGTAAGTTTGAGCGCCGCCGTGCGCTCCGCGAGCTCGGGTACGATGACGATTCCTTCGTGCGCGTATGCGGGCATCGCCATCAAAAGCACTGCCCAGGAGAGAATGGCTATGGCTGCACCGGCGTACAACAGGTAGAGAAGTTTTCGCGCAAGCCAGTCAAACGTTACGCAGGTGTCGCCGTGGTGGTAGCGTGTGCCTTTGAGGATGAATACAAAGCCCCAGAGCGACGCGGCGCCCGCGAGGGCGAGGCCGAACTGTTGGCCGAAGAGCACGAGCTCGAGAAAGGTGATGCCGAACATACCTACTTCTCAAAAAGAAAGAGAACAACTCCCAGCAGGTATGCGAATTTCGCTGCCACCCAGTATGTAAAATCCCCGGTCTCAGCGATAAACCAGACGCTCCCCAGCAGGAAAATCCCGGTGAGGAAAATGAGTATCTCACCAAGGCGAAATCCTCGAAGCATGGCGGCATGGTAGCACGGCCGTGCAGTCGCTCGTGCACATAACCGCCGAAATAACATTTTCGGACCAAAAAGCTGCCCGCCGCGCGAAGCCGTGCGATGGGCGATAGTGTTAGACGGTGCAGGTGTCCTTTCGGGCGGTCAGCTTGTACCTAATGGTCGTGGGAAAGTCGGAGTATGTAGAGTGAGGCGTCCTGCGCCCGCCATATGGATAAAAAAACGCCCCGAACGAGTAACGGTTCGGGGCGAGTATATGTCACTTTGTGCGTACTAGTTACTCACCTGCAATCCCATATCGGCCAGCATCCGATGCGCCGCCGGCCAAAACTCCGTCGGCACGGACAGCGGGGCGCAGTGTTTCTTGTGCGGGCGGGGAGGTGGCAGCGTGCGTGCAAGCATACGCTCGAGAGGAAGGATCGCCCCCTCATCGGCAAGGCGACGCAGTGGGATGTCGGGGACGACACCACCGTGCTGGACCGATTCTTCACACCCGACAGGGCCGATCAGTATATGGTGGGTGGTGAGCACGAGTGCCCCCTCTTCTCCGGGTGTCTCACCAAGGGGAAGCAAAAATTGCATGGTCCCTTTGCCGAAGGTGTGAGGATCCGTGCCCGCGATGAGCGCGCGCCCTCTCATTTGCATCACGCGCGCGAATATCTCGCATGCGCTTGCGCACTGTGAGTCAACGAGGACCACGACAGGCGCCCCATCGACGATGTCCGCGCTCTCACCCAGCAACGCACTCGAGTACACTGGCCAGCGCGTGCCGCGTGCTTCGATGCTCACCGTGACACTTGACGCTGGGACGACGCGGGCGAGGTCGACCGGCGTGAATATATCTTCTACACGGAAGCCATACACGGCGAGGCCGAAGAGACGCGCCTCTTGTTCACTTTTCACGCCGCCCGTACTCTCGAACGGGAACGTCGCCAGCGCGGAGGCCGACTGCATCATCCATCCCGTATTCCCACGCAGGTCGAACAAAACGCCTTCAACGCGGCCGCCGTTCTCGCGTAGGCATTGCGAGAGGAGCGACAGCACCTCGGCGTACGAATGCTCCGTGAAGAACGGTATGCGAATGAGGCAGAAGGGACTTTCCACCGTTGTCCTGATTATCGTCGCGCGTGCGTCCAGCGACAGTTCGTATTTTTTTACCCTTGCATATTCTTCGCGCGTGAGCAGGTACGAGTGAGGATCGTTCACGCACGCGCGAAACCCTCGGGTGCGAAGGCAGCGCATGACATCTTCCTCGCTCCCGAGTGGGGCGATGTAGTGGCGCGCGATAATTCGTGCGACCTCATTCGCGAGGATTCCTTTAGTCGGTTTCCCGCCGTGTGCGGGAGGAAGAAGCGTAAAAAGCACGACCGCCCCGCAGACGAGGGCGCCGGCTAGGAGCCACTGCGTCCTATTCATCGATGAACCCTTTCATTTCAGCGAACTGATGAACTAGGCGTCACCATACCACGGTGGCTGACTGCAGTACATGTGCGCACACTATCTCGATTCGGACGCCGAAAATGTATGCGTAGGTAAGTGATATACGCTACGCGGGCGCTTAGATGGGGGTCATGGACGAGATCGCCCTGACCCGCTACTCGTCGTCTTTGAGCATCTTGCGTATCCCTTCTCTAAGCTCTGGAGTGTCTTGGTGCCCATGCGCTGTCACGGCATGATGTACCGCGGCCGGCACCACGTGATCTTCGCTGCCGCTCATTTTGAGATCGCAGCCCGATTCACTTGGCATCTCGCGGCAATCAATAGATTTTCGCGCCATAGTAATGTCACGTGTTTATTGATGTGGTAAATCGACCTTTTGCCCCATCATAGAACGAAACATGGCGGCATGGTAGCACGGCCGTGCGACCACAGACAAAAAAACCGTGCCGGAGTATTTCCAGCACGGTAAGAAGTGAGCGCGATACTCGGCAGGGTATCACGATTACATGCGGATGCCCGTCAGCCGTTGGCCGAATGACCAATTGAACGCCGAAGGCCTCGAGTAGCCATTGCCTATCTTGAAGACGAAACTCGGCTGAGCGAAGGAATCGCAGATACTGTCGACGAGTTCCTGCTCCGTCTATATGATGAAATCCGAACATATTTTCGGTCGCGAAGCGACTGACTTCGCACGCGCCGCGCGCGTGGTGATGCGAACCTGACTCGTACGCTCCGATTGCGTGGTGACTCGATACGCGCCTCCTTCCGCCTCGCCTGAAGAACACCGTTTTGGTTGGGCCGCAATGAAAGCCTCTTATTCTGACTGGCTCCCCGGGTAGGATGCGGTCAAGAGCTCGCTCGGCGTCGTCACGCCTCGCTCCTCTCGACCCTGGAAATTCGACCCGTTCTGCTGAACGGGTACCTCGAATTTCCTTTCGAATCCTACCGGAGGAGAGAAACAGTAAGACCCTGACGACATGCGTCAGGGCCCAACTGATTTCTAGCTCCCCGGGTAGGATTCGAACCTACGACCAATCGCTTAACAGGCGACTGCGCTACCGCTGCGCCACCGGGGAATACATAACGATTATAGCCAAATAGCAGGGAGCGGCAAACAGTGCGGCACGCCCCGCTTCGGTACCGAAGCGGGGCGTGCGTGTCGCGGTCAGGAGGGTGAAGGCAGGGAGCGCAGATACGCTACTCCATATCCGACTCCGAACTTGAGCCGCGTGCACGGCCGCCCTTTCTTCCTGCTTCACGCGCTTCCTCCGAGTTGAACTCGTGCGCGGTTCCTTTTTCGTGCGCGGCCTTTCCACCCTTTGACGCGATCTCTCGCTGCTTTTCCTCGTCCATCGAGGCGAAGCCGCGATTGCTCGTCCCTTGCTGTTCGTCGTCGCGTAACATATGCGTGGGGGTTATTAGCTAGCGAATAACCGTTCGACCATGTGCACACAGTAGTCGATAGCGATTAAGCAAGCGTTAAGTGCGCGCGGGAAAATTTAATGAAAGCGAACTGCCCGGATTATCCGCACGTCTTCACAAAAGCGCATGGGCGATGCCCATGCGCACGGCTTCTTCTGGCGAGAGCACGGTCTCGTCGCGCATCATTGCGAGCACGTCGCGCTGCGAAAGTGAGTGCGCACGGCTCGCGAGCGTGGACGCGTACTGCTCGTCTTTTAGGCGATCTTCGCGCGCCATTGCCTCAAGTTCGGCGGCAGTAAAGCGCTGCTCGGGCTCAAAGCGCCTTCCTGCCCGATGG
This sequence comes from Candidatus Kaiserbacteria bacterium CG10_big_fil_rev_8_21_14_0_10_59_10, assembly GCA_002773285.1. GTDB lineage: Bacteria > Patescibacteriota > Minisyncoccia > Phycocordibacterales > UBA2100 > UBA10103. The sequence goes on along the minus strand of PFBM01000004.1, from coordinate 15,498 downwards.
AGGAGGAGGGTCGTTCGCGGAGAAAGGAGGCGTACGTCACCCGATAAAAAAATGATAATGCCGGAAGAGTCGACGTCGCCCGAGCCGATAGTCGTGAGGCGCGGCCGCTGCATGAGCCGGAGCGCATCGAAGAAGCTCATGGCGGTACCCGTCGGGCCGCCCGTAGATGTTACGAGGAGATGGAGTTCCGCGTCGGATGCGGCAATGCGCTGCCGCATCGCGTGCAGTACTTTCTCGTTGTTCGCGTGGCTCACGACTCCCGCGTAGGCGGTCATGCGCTCCGGCGGGAGGCCGCGCGTTGCTCCTTCAACGTTGCCAAGAGAAGGATGGAAGAGCTGCGTGCGCATCGAACCGCTAGTATCAATGTTTGCTTTCACTCGCGCAGAAGTATAGATGTGGGTGCCATGAATGCAAGCTGAGCAGTATAAAAAAAAATGAAGGCATGCCGCGTTCGCAGCACGCCTTCAGGAGGGTGAACGCCCGCGGCGCCTCATCGCCCTGCGGGCTAGTCCGGGCAGATTGTACGCTGCCGCCTCCGCGCAAACCTCCCTGGGGTTTACGTCGAAGTGGGATGGATGCACAGGGCGTTGGCGGAGCGACCGTACATCGGACGCAAACGCGATAATTTCGTGCCACCAGTTTTCTGAAGCGGTCCAGTAGAACGCACAGTTCCACAAGAGCGCGCTGTCCTCATTCGGGAAGCGGCCGATAAGGATGACCGCCGGGCCTATCCGTTTGCCCTGCGTACTCATCTCCACCGTCACCTCTATGAACGAGAGCGAGAAGGGAATTACCACGCCCATGGCCATTGCTCCTCATTCCGCATGCCATGGTGCCATGGCGATGCGGCGCCTGTCTGCGGTGAATGATACACTATATGGGTGAACCGCGCACTTTTTATCGTCGGTATCGGCGCTCTAGTGCTCTTGATAGGATGGTGGTTCGTCCATTAACGCGCCCTTCACGGCGAGTGCATACGTTAAGGTAACGAGAAAGAAGCCGTCACACGCACGCAAAATCAATGATATGAACACGAGGATAAAAACGACTGATTACCATATGACCCCCGAAGTGTCCGATTATCTCGATGAGCGCATCGGGGCACTGAAGAAGTTCGTGGATGAAGACGACGAAACCGCGCGATGCGATGTGGAGATAGGCAGGACCGCAGGGCGCTCGAACAGGGCGGACGACCAGTGGCGTGCTGAATTTAACCTAGTCTGCGCCTCCGGCGTTTTCCGGACCGAAGCCGCCGCCGCTACCGTAAACGCGGCGATAGATGAGGCAAAGGATGAGCTTTTGCGCCAGCTCCGCAAGAGTAAGCGCAAAGGGATCTACGTCGCGCGCCGCGTCGGCGCGCGCGTAAAGAGGTTTCTCCGATGGGGGAGTGATGCCGCATAGAGCGGGGAGTGTAGCGCAAAGAAAAGCCGCTTAAGAAAGCGGCTTTAAGGTTGGGAGGGTGTTTATTAGTGCGACGCCTGCACGGGGAGGCATCTCGTGCAGGTCTACCCCAACAGTACGCCTCTTCCTCGTTGCGTGCAAGGCAAGGCCTGTGTACAACGCGTCATCGAGTGGCTTAGCGAGCCGGTAGTGCGCCAGAGCGGGCGAAGTCGGCGTAGGGCATCGCATTTTTGCCCTCCGGCTTTACGGTGTCGAGGATAAGGGCGCCGCCTGCGTCAAGGTGCGCATCCAGTATTTGCATGCGGAAGCGCTTGCCGCCTCGTTCGAAAAAGGCATAGGTGCCTGGCCACCCTTCGAAGGCGCGTATCTTCAAAAGAGATTTGTATGCATCGGCGCCGGCTGTATGCGGCGCGGAGAGATCGAGCAGGCCGTCCTCTTTTTTGAACAGTTTCGTAAAGGTTGCCTTTTCATGTTCTTGCGGGGTCGATTCGATGGCGCCCGCCGCCCACTGCGGCAACACTTCGGCAAGAAGCTTCCCGCCCTCGTGCGATAATAGCTCATCGAGCTCACTGCCGCGCGGCGGCCACTGAGGCACGGCGACGATACGCTGCGCAACGATGGGCCCGTGGTCCATCTTCTCATCGACGAGCATGACGCTCACGCCGACGGTACGCTCGTCGTTGAGGATGGCGCTGCGGATGGGGGATGGGCCGCGCAGGCGCGGCAATAGCGAAGGGTGCATGTTGAGCGTGCCGCGGCGGGGGATGTCGAGCAGTTTCCCTGGAAGAAGTTTTCCATAATCGACGACGACGAACAAGGGAACCTGCCGCTTGTCGGCGGCGGCCTGTAAAGAGGCGAGAAAATCCGCGTCCAGGCGTTCGGGCGTACTCATCTCTATGCTGCGTGCCGCGGCCCACGCTCCAACGGGGGATGGCGTGAGCGCGCCGCCGCGCCCGAGTGGCTTGTCGGGCGCGGTCACGACAAGCACAGGAAGGAGGCCCGCGCGCTCAAGCTCTCCAAGCACGCCCGCCGCGATAGTGCCTGTGCCGAAAAAAACATACGGAAGGCGCCCGCCGCCCGACTCCGGTGAGCGAGTGTTCATGCGCGGCCTTTATCTGCGCTCCGCTGCGCATCTTCTTTCTCCGTGAATACCTCAAGCGCTTTGTCTGTGTAGAGGATGCCTTCAAGGTGGTCCATTTCGTGTTGGAAGATGTGGGCAAGAAGGCCGGAGGCGCCGCGAGTGAATTCTCGGCCGTGCTCGTCCAACGCGCGAATGGTCGCTTTTTCCGCGCGCTGTACGATGCCCCACACCCCGCGTATGGAGAGGCAGCCCTCGTGCTTGGCGCTTCTTTCGCGGGAGAGCTTAAGAAGGACGGGGTTTATATAAACCTGATAGGGGGTAGCCGGCGGCCGGCGGGCGGCAGCCGGGGGACGCGTATCTTTTCCGGGGGCAGGTTCGCCGGAATCATCAGACAGTGCCTTTGTGGAGTCCGGTGAATTTTGCGCTTCGCGCTGCAGGGCCTTGTCCGACACGATGAAGAGGCGCAGCGATTCGCCGACCTGCGGCGCGGCGAGCGCGACGCCGTGCTCCTCGTTCGCGAGAAGCCGCCTCATGTCGTTGATGAGCGTGGTGAGCTCGGGAGAGCCGATGTTCTCGGGCGGGACGTTGCGGGCGGCGGCGCGAAGCGCCGCCGCCCCCTCTTGCACTATGGTGCGCTTCATTCCCTAAATATAGCAAACTCGGCAAAAAAAACCGCGCCGCGGGCCACCGTTCCCCATGGTATACGGCAGCTCAACGCGGCGCGGCGCGCATCGCCTATGGCGCGTGCGCTCGATGAAGGACGAAGAGGGACGTCCTCCATCTGCTTCCGAAGGTCCTCCCTGCGCAACAACAAAGCATACATCCGTGAAGTGCCCATGAAGCCCTGTGCGTGTACAATGACCGTATGAAGCACATCACCTCCGCGCTCTCCAAGAAGAAACAAGCAATTCGCGCGACCGAGCGAGGAGAGTTGATGGAATACTTTTGCGCAAAACTGAACCCGTCGCGGGTGCGGGACGGGTTGCGGCCCATCGGCATGGCGCGAATGGGGCACCTTCTCGCAAAGATACCGACGAAAGACCTCTACTACATCAAACGCGTGTGCGACGACGCGCAAAATTTCTCTAAAAAGTTTTGGTACCTGCTGAACCCCGAAAAATACGAGGGAAAAGGAAAGGGAGAGGAAAACAAGCGCGGATTTTGAACCAGCTGTTGCATACTCTATACTCCGCTCATTCATCAGATATGTCTTTCTTTTCTCCCAAGCTCGGTATAGACCTCGGCACTACGACGGTGCTCGTGTTCGTTCCGCGCCGCGGCGTGGTGCTGAACGAGCCGTCCGTGGTCGCCGTGTCCGCCGAAGAAAACCGCATACTCGCGGTCGGGAATGAAGCGAAGCAGATGATAGGGCGCACGCCGGAGTCCATCGTCGCGTACCGCCCCATGAAAGACGGCGTCATTGCTGATTACCGCGTTACGGAGGCGATGCTGCGCTACTTTATCCGCAAGGCGCTCGGGCGTTTCAATATATTCAGGCCGGAGGTCATGGTGTCGGTGCCCGCGGGCGTCACCTCGACGGAGCGCCGCGCGGTGGTGGAGGCCGCGACGAAGGCGGGTGCGCGGCAAGCGTACGTCGTCAAAGAGCCGATACTCGCGGCGATAGGCGCGGGCATTCCGATACAGGAGGCGCGGGGGCATATGATAGTCGACATCGGCGGCGGCACGACGGACGTCGCGGTCATATCGCTCGGGGGTATAGTGGCGTCCACTTCGGTGAAGTGCGCGGGCAACACGCTTGACCGCGCCATCGCGGATTACATAAAGAAGACGTTTAATTTGTCGGTCGGCGACAAAATGGCGGAGGAGATAAAAATACGGATCGGCTCGGCGGTGCCGCTCGAGGAGGAGTTAACGATGACGGTAAAGGGGCGCGACCATTTGACGGGGCTGCCGCGCTCCATTGAGCTGGGGACGAACGAGGTCGTGCGCGCGATATCGAAGGAGCTGCGCACGATGGTAGGCGCCATCAAGGACGTGCTGCAGGATACGCCGCCCGAATTGGCAGCGGACATCATCGACAACGGCATCATCATGACGGGCGGCTCCTCGCAGCTGCGTAATCTGCCGGAACTTATTTTCCGCCGCACCGGCGTAAAGGCGCGACTGGCGAAAGACGCGCCATACTGCGTCGCGCTCGGCACCGGGGAGGCGCTCAAACACCTGGATGCATACAAGAAGGCGATAACGTCGAAGCGATAGAGCCGCGGAAGAAGGCAGTGGACGGAGCGGTTGCCGCTGTATACTGCACATATGAGAGAGGGTGCGTATCTTACAGCAGGGTCGGCGCGTGACACAGAAGCGCTGCTTCGCGAGCTGGATGTTCAGGGCGTAATAGTGCGGGGCGGTACGGACGTGTACGTGCGGGCGTACGCACGGTTCGGGATAGAGGAGGCGCGCGAGCTCCGCTCGCGCGCGCAGGCGCGCGCCTTCGGCGCGCGCCGCGCATTCATTCTCGCCATGCCGTCTATGACGGCCGACGCGCAAAACGCACTCCTCAAGACCATTGAGGAGCCGCCGGCAGGCGCACTTTTTTTCTTTATTGTGCCCGCGCCGGAGCTTCTCTTGCCGACGTTCCGCTCGCGGGCGCAGCGATTCCCGCTTCCGCGGGCAAAGGGGGGCGATGCCGCGCCGCTCGTAGAGCCGAAGCGGTTTCTTGTGGCCACTCCGGAGAAGCGCATCGATATGTTGAAAACGTATTTCTCCAAAGAGAAGGGAGAGGACTCTACGCGGGACGTTGAAGGCATGACAGAGCTGCTTATCGGCCTCGAGCAGGAGCTTGCCGGGGGGCCTGCGGAGCATCGCGAAGCGCTTCGAGCGATATACCGCGCGCGCAAGTACCTCAACGACAAGGGCGCCCTGTTGAAGCCATTGATGGAGCAGGTTGCGCTTCTGGTATAATACTCATATGAAAGGCAAGACCGGGCACAAGGCGGTAACGCTTGATTCCCTTGCAAAACAAATGGAGCGCGGGTTGCGGGGCACGAACGTGCTCATCGAAAAACTTGCGGGTTCTGTTGTGCAAGATTTCGCGGCGATAGACGGGCGCTTCGATGCAGTTGTTAAGCGCTTCGACGCCGTCGATAAGCGCTTCGACTCGGTTGACGAGCGCTTCGACGCGGTTGACGAGCGTTTTGAAAAGCTCGAGTTCGAAATGCGCAATGGTTTTGCGGAGGTAAAGCGGATACTTGAGCGCATTGATACGCGCCTCTCCGCCTTGGAACTCGCCGTGTTCGGCGCGACGGAGTCCGATGGCGGGCGGTTGATGCCCGGCTCGCTCGTGGAGCGCGTGCAAAAGCTCGAAGAGACCGTATTCAAAAAATAAATATGGCCAACTACGATTTTAAAGAGCTCGATCAGAAATTCGCCGGCGCGAAAGAGTGGCTTTCGCGCGAGTATAAGACATTGCGCACAGGTCGCGCGAACCCTTCCATCCTCGACAGCGTTCAGGTGAGCGCGTATGGCTCGATGCAGCCGATACAGCACGTCGCCTCTGTCAGCGTGGAGGGGCCGCGCAGCTTGTATATCCAGCCGTACGACACGTCTCTTCTGAAGGATATCGAGCGCGCCGTGGCGGCGGCGAACCTCGGGCTGGGCACGGGTGCGGATCAGTCGGGCGTCCGCGTCACGTTTCCCGAGCTTACGGCCGAGCGCCGTGCCGAGTTCGTGAAGATAGCGAAGGCGAAACTCGAAGAGGCGCGGGCTGCCGTGCGGGTCGCGCGCGACGAAGTATGGAAAGATGTGCAGGAGAAGGAGCGGGAGGGCGAGCTCACGGAAGACGATAAATACCAGCTTAAAGATGAGCTGCAAAAGAAGGTGGATAGCATCAACGCAGAGCTAGAGGCCGCGTTCGAGGCAAAGGAGAAGGAGATGCAAAGCTAGCGTGCAGGACGCCGTTAACAGCAGACGGCGCCTGGCATACATGACATATGCATGACCATTACACCCAACATTCCGCGAACCGCACCCCGCACCCATGACCACTATTCTTCTCGTTGTCGGCATACTCGTGTTCCTCATCATCGTGCACGAGTTGGGGCATTTTGCGGTCGCGAAATTTTTCAAAGTGAAAGTCGAGGAGTTCGGCGTCGGATATCCGCCGCGGGCGCTGCTCTTGGGCACATGGGGTGGGACGAAATATACGCTTAACTGGCTGCCGTTCGGCGGCTTTGTGCGGCTATACGGCGAGCAGGGGGAGGGAGAGACGCGCCCGGGCCGCACGTCGGGCAAATTCACCGATGCGCCGCGGTTTGCACAGGCGCTCATTCTCGTAGCCGGGGTTGCGATGAACGCACTTGCGGCATGGTTCCTATTTACGGGCGCGCTCATGATGGGCGTGCCGCAGGTGGTGGAGCCGCATCTTGCGGGTGAGAACGCGCGGCTCATCGTAAGCCAGGTTTTGCCGTCTTCACCGGCTGCCGGCGCAGGCCTCATCGCTGGTGATGAGATCATCGGCCTTCGTGACGTGGAGAGCGGCGCAGAGGCGGCGCTTACGCCTGACAGCGTCACGGCCTTTGTATCCGAGCGCGGTGGTCGGCAGATAGAGCTTACGTATGAGCGTGGAGGAAGGAGCGCTGTCGCATATGTATATCCCGCGCATTCGGTCGTTCAGTCGGCCGCCGAGCGGCCGGCGATCGGAGTAGGCCTCGTAATCATGGAACATACGCCGCTGCCTTTCGCGCAGGCGCTTCGCGAAGCAGGCGGACGGACCATATATGCGTTCGAGCTGGTGGGGCGGGGGTTGAGTGAAATTGGGCGTGGCATCGTAGGAGGCAATCGCAATGTACTCGACGAAGTCGTAGGGCCGGTCGGTCTTGTGGGAATCGTCGGCGACGCGTCCAAGCACGGCATCGGTTCCATTTTGTCCCTCGCCGCGTTCATATCTGTAAACCTCGTTATCATCAATCTTCTGCCCATTCCGGCCCTCGACGGCGGACGGCTCGTCCTGCTCGGCGTTGAGAGCGCCATGCGCCGGAGCGCGCCGCGCACTGTGGCGCAGCTGCTCAACGCGCTCGGCGTGGCGTTCATCATCGTACTGATGGTTACTGTTACGTATCAAGATATAGCGCGGCTTCTTTCGTGAATAAAAAAAGTGGCGGGAGGGTGAGTGGCCCTCCCGCTGCCTGCGGGCTACCAGCCCTGCCGCGGAGTTTTGCGCCTCGCAGATCCTCCCCAGCCCTCTGATACTTCGCCCGGTTCCGCATAGCGGCACGCTTCGATGGCAAGGCGCGGAAGCGTGCCTCTCTGCACGGACTCCACGACGCATTTGAATCGCGCATCCTGCTCGTAATGTTCCCCGAACATTCGCACGACCTCCTCCCGGTTCTTTTCGATGTATTCTTGCAGTACTCCCGGTATCCGCATGCGCGGCCTCCATTACGGCTTACGTGAAAGAGCTAGCGCTTCGGCTCTCATAAGAAAGCCGCCCTTACGGCACGAACGAAATTCGTACGGTAAGGGCGGATCTCATCCCTCGATAATACTCAGGACAGGCCGCGCGGCCGCAGGATCCCGACGAGCTTTAACTAGCTAAACCGTAGCAGTATTGTGCGCTTTGTCAAGTTTCGAAGTGCAATAATACGGCGTAGAATGAAAGCTCATCTATGCGGCAGTCACATCTCTTCACGAAAACGCGAAAAACGGCTCCGAAGGACGAGGTTGCGAAGAACGCGCAGCTTCTTATCCGCGGAGGGTTCATACATAAAGAGATGGCCGGCGTGTATTCGTATCTGCCGCTCGGGCTGCGCGTCCTCGAGAACATTAAACGGATAGTGCGCGAAGAGATGAGCGCGCTTGGCGCGCAGGAGATCATCATGACCGCCCTGCAGCGAAAAGAACTCTGGGAAACGACGAGCCGCTGGAGCGACGAGGTCGTAGATGTGTGGTTCAAATCGCAGCTGCGCGCGGGAGGAGAGGTGGGGTTCGGATGGTCGCATGAGGAACCTATCGCCGACATGATGAGAAGCCATGTCGACAGTTTCCGCGACTTGCCCATCTTTGTGCACCAGTTCCAGACGAAGTTGCGCAACGAGCTGCGCGCCAAGAGCGGCATCATGCGAGGCAGGGAATTCGTCATGAACGATATGTACTCTTTCTGCCGAGGCGAAGAAGAGCACGCCCGTTTTTACGACCAAACGATAGAGGCGTATATGCGCGTCTTCACGCGCGTCGGCATAGGCGAAGACACGTTCGTCACGTTCGCTTCGGGGGGCGCCTTTACAAAGTTCAGCCACGAATTTCAGACCGTCACCGAAACGGGGGAGGATGTCATTTACGTCCATCGCGAGAAAAGATTGGCGATAAACGAAGAAGTGTTGAACGATGAGACACTGCGCGAGCTAGGTGTCACGCGCGAGGAGCTTCAGAAAGTCAACACCGCCGAAGTCGGCAACATTTTCAATTTTGGAACACAAAAGTCCGAGGATCTCGGACTGGTGTTTAAGGATGAGAAAGGCGTAAGTACGCCCGTGTGGATGGGCTCGTACGGCATTGGGGTTACTCGCCTGATGGGCCTCTTGGTGGAAAAGTTCTCCGACGAGAAAGGTATCGTGTGGCCCGAGGAGGTCGCGCCTCTCTCCGTACACCTTGTGTCGCTTGCCGGCGGCAGCTCGGAAGTCGAGAAAGAAGCAGAGCGCGTATATGAGCTGCTTGCGGAACACGGCATCGAAGTGCTTTTCGACGACCGCGACGTGCGTGCCGGGGAGAAATTTGCGGACAGCGACCTTATCGGCATACCGCTGCGGCTCGTGGTGTCGGAAAAGAGCATGGCGGAAGGAGGCGTTGAGATGACGACGCGCGCGAACGGCGCGTCTTCCCTCGTGCCGGAGAGCAACCTTATAGAGCGCATCAAGAAGGCGGGGGTGCGCGTATGAAGCGGGCTCGGCGCATAGCGGATAAGATGTTCGGCCTTTTTTCGCACGACATCGGCATAGATCTCGGCACGGCGAATACGCTTGTGTGGGTGGCGGGGCGCGGCATCGTCATCAACGAGCCGTCCATCGTGGCGCTGAACCAGAAGACGGGTCAGGTTGTTGCGGTAGGAAAGCAGGCGAAAGACATGCTCGGCAGGACCCCCGCGCACATAATCGCGGTACAGCCGGTCGTGGACGGCGTTATTTCCGATTTCGAAATAACCTCGGAAATGCTCTCCTATTTGATAAATAAGTCGCAGGCGGGAAACCGGAAGATGCTCGGGCCGCGGGTGGTGGTGGGCGTGCCTTCGGGAATAACGTCTGTAGAAGTGCGGGCGGTGCGGGACGCTGCGCGCGCCGCAGGCGCGCGCAGCGTGCACATCATCGAGGAGCCCATGGCGGCGGCTATCGGCATAGAGTTGCCGGTGCATCAGCCCATCGGTAGCATGATAGTCGACATCGGCGGCGGCACGACGGACATCGGGGTCATCTCGCTCGGCGGGCTCGTCGTTTCGCGCAACGTGCGCATCGCGGGAGACAAATTCAATGCGGACATCATCGCTCACATACGCAACGAATCAAAAGTGCTTATCGGTGAGAAAACGGCGGAGGAGGTGAAGATAGCCGTCGCATCGATACTGCGCGGCCATCAGGCGCTCGAAATAATAGCGCGAGGCCGCGACCTGGTCACCGGTTTGCCGCGCGAGGTCATCATATCGGATGAAGACATTCGCAACGCGATAGGGCATTCGATAGACGAGCTGGTCGAGGCCATCAAGGAGGTGTTGGAGACAACGCCGCCTGAGATACTTGCGGACGTGATGCGCCGCGGCATTTATCTTGCAGGGGGCGGCGCGCTCATACGCGGGCTGCCGGAATTTTTCTCGTCGGCGCTGGGGGTTCCGGTGGCCGTCGCAACCGACCCGCTTACTGCCGTTGTGCGCGGCACTGCCATTATCCTGGCCGACATGGACCTCTACCGCGACACGCTGCTTAAAGCCGATGAAGAACTCGTTCCGACAGAATAGCGGCCGGGGCAAGCTGCTCGCCGCGACGATGCTGGCGCTTCTCGTTATCGGGGGCGACGCACTTTCCGGAGGCGCCGTGCGCGTTGCGGTGCGCGATTTGGCGGCGTCGGTATTCGAGCGCACGCGCCCGATCGCGACGCTCGAAGTAGGGGAGCTGTTCGCTACCCGCCGCGCACTTCTGCAGGAGAACGCCACGTTGCGCGACACGCTTCGGCGCCTGGAAGATGGGGAGAATGCGCGCCGCGCCGCGCTTGCAGAGAACGAGGCATTGCGCGCGATCGCACGCATCGCCGAAGATGAAGATCGGCACGGCATCGGCGCGCCCGTCCTTGCATCGCACGCCGCGTCGCCCTATGGCACGTTCATCATCGGCGCGGGCCGCGCGCAGGGCGTCGCGGTCGGCAGCATCGTTCTTACAGGAGGCGGCTTTCTGCTCGGCGCTGTGACGGATGCGGGTGAGCGCGCTTCCACCGTGCGGTCGCTCTTCGCTCCGGGCAATACAGTGTCGGTGGTCATCGGCGATGCCCAGATACTCGCTGAAGGGCGCGGCGGAGGAAACGCGCGCGCGGAGGCGCCGCGCGATGCGAACATCGAGGTGGGCGATGTCGCACACGTGCCCTCCTTCGGCGGCCGACCTGTCGCGCTGGTGGGCGCGGTCGAAGTGGAGCCCGCGAGCGCTTCCGCAACGGTGTTCCTCCGCACTCCCTCCAACATCGATACGCTGCACTATGTATACGTCCTTCCACCCGTGCACTGATATGCCGCTCCGACCCATACTGTTTCTCATCGGATTGTTCTCGGCGCTATTTCTGACGCCGTGGGTGACGCTTGTGTGCGCCGTGCTGCTTGCAATGCGCTACCACGCTTGGGAGGTACTCGTGCTCGGCGTCGTTGTCGACCTTGTGTGGCTGCCGGGAGTATCCGGCGTCGCGTCAATTCCGTTTGCCACGCTGCTTGCGGCCGCGCTCGTATGGGTACTATACCCGCTCCGGCGGGAGCTGCTTTTTTCCGCATGATGTTCGACCCTACGCGCGCGCCGCGCTTGGTATAGTGCGCATATGCCACGAAAAGAGATCGTGCGGCGGCGTGAGGAAACGGGCGAGATAGCGCCGGATGAGATTTTTCTCGACTCCTCCAATCTTCCGCATCTCGACGAGTCGCAGTTCGAGGGAAAGGTCGAGCGGCCCGTAGCCCCGTCGGCCATTATGGCCATCGGCGTGGTGTTCGTGCTCGCCGCCATCGTATTTGCCGGGAGGGCCTTCGAGCTGCAAATTCTCAATGGAAGCGTCTATGCGGACATATCGCGCAACAACCGGCTCGATCGCTTGGTGATTTTCTCGACACGCGGCGTTATTTACGACCGCAACGGAGTGGAGCTGGCATGGAACGAGCGCGAGAGCGATGAGGACGGCGAAACCACCACTCCCTTCGCGCTGCGGCGCTATACCCGCACGCCCGGCTTCGCGCACATGCTCGGCTTCGTCCGATACCCGAAGAAAGATTCAGCCGGATTCTGGTGGCGGGAAGAGTATGCGGGGGTCTCCGGGGTTGAGGCCGTGTATGACGATTTGCTCGCGGGCAAGAACGGAAGCCACATGGTGGAGACGGATGCACGGGGCGCTGTCGTGCGGGAGCACATCGTCGTGCCGACGGAGAGAGGCGAGCCGCTCACGCTCTCGATAGATGCCGACGTGCAAGCAGAGTTGTACCGTGTGCTCTCGGCACATGCACAGCGCAATGGGTTCCAGGGCGGCGCCTCGGTCGTGCTTGATGTGGAAACGGGGGAGGTACTCGCGCTTGTAAGTTTTCCCGAATACGACAACCAGGCCTTCGCCGATGGCGACAGCGCGGCGGTCGCGCGCGCGAACACGGACGGCGTCTCGCCCCTGTTGAACCGCGCGATAAGCGGCGTATATGCGCCTGGCTCCATAGTGAAGCCGATATTTGCCGCGGCTGCGCTCGCAGAGGGCATCATCGATCCCGCAAAGAAAATCCTCTCCACCGGCCAGCTCGTCGTGCCGAATCCCTACAACCCGGACGCGCCGTCTGTTTTCCGCGATTGGCGCGCGCACGGATGGACGGATATGCGCGAGGCGATAGCCGTGTCCTCGGACGTGTATTTCTATACCATCGGCGGGGGATTCGCCGATCAAACGGGCCTGGGCATAGCGCGCATCGACTCGTGGGCGCTGCGCTTCGGGCTCGGCGCGCCGACCGGCATCGAGCTTGCGGGCGAGGCCTCCGGCCTCATTCCGACGCCCGAGTGGAAAGAGTCGGTATTCGGCCCGCATGACCCGTGGCGCATCGGGGATACCTACAACACGTCTATCGGCCAGTACGGCTTCCAAATGACGCCATTGCAGGCGGCTGTGTTTACCGCGGCGATAGCCAACGGCGGCATGCTCGTGCAGCCGCATCTGCGGCATGGTGATCCGCCGCCCGCGCGCGCTATCGAGGGAATGACGGACGAGTATCTGCGCGTAGCGCGCGAGGGCATGCGCATGGCAGTGCGCTCATCCGTCGGTACGGCGCGCGCGCTCGACATGCCGTCGCCTTCTATCGCAGCCAAGACCGGCACGGCGCAGGTCGGCGCGCGCAACGAATTTATGAACTCGTGGGTCATCGGGTACTGGCCGCATGAGAATCCAAAGTATGCTTTCGCGACGGTGCTTGAACGTGCGCCGGCGGGAACGCTCTCGGGTGCTGCTCCCGCGATGCGCCCCTTCTTTGAGTGGCTTGTTGCCGAAAAGCCCGAATTCGCGGATAGCCGGTAGCATGGACAGCTTGTAGCTTGTAGCCGGTAGCTCGTGCTTGCTACTGCACCCGAGCACGGTATAATGCCCGCCACACCTATGACCGGCGATGATACGAACTACTTGAGCAAGGAAAAGTTCGAGGAACTTACAAAAGAGCTTGAGCACTTAAAGACGGTTCGCCGCCGCGAGATCGCCGAGCAGCTTGAGTACGCACGCAGCTTGGGCGACCTTTCCGAGAACGCCGAGTACGAGGAGGCGCGCAATCTGCAGGCCGCAACCGAAGACCGAATCCGTATCATCGAGGAGCAGATATCGCACGCGCGTATCATCGAGCATACGAAGGGAAGCACCGTGTCTCTCGGAAGCGTCGTGGTTATACAAAAACAGGGCGAAAAGGAAGAGTTTGAATACACGATAGTCGGCTCTGCCGAGGCGAATATGCAGGAGCGCAAAATCTCGCACCTTTCGCCGCTCGGCTCGGCGCTCATGGGAAAGAAGAAGGGAGAGACATTCTCGTTCGAAACGCCAAAGGGTTTGCAGAAGTACAAGATAGTGAATGTAAAATAGGAAGGGAGAGGCGGTCAGCTTTTGGCACAAGAGAAGCGGGGACGTTGAGAAGAGACCTATTTTAGGCGATACTGTCGTATCTCCGATTGCTCGGAGAAGAGCAGCGCACCTTTAGCTCAGCTGGTTAGAGCGTTCGATTCACATTCGAAAGGTCGTAGGTTCGAATCCTACAAGGTGCACCCGCCTTCTGCGGGGCCCCGTGTCGGGCTGTAGTATACCGGTAGTACGCACGATTCGGGTTCGTGTAGACCGAGTTCGATTCTCGGCAGCCCGACACGGGGCTTCGGCAAGGTAGAAGGCGGGGCAATTGGTCATGAACCTCTCAGTTGGCGTTCTTGAGAATGCCCGCACGGGAGAGGAAAACCGCTTGCTTCGCGGGCTGTAGTATACCGGTAGTACGCGCCCATGGGGTGGGTGTAGACCGGGTTCGATTCCCGGCAGCCCGATACGGATCACGCATGCGTGGACGCACGCACGTACGTGCGCTATGCTGATGCCGCATCGGGCTCGTAGCTCAGTTGGTAGAGCGCTGCATTCGCATTGCAGAGGCCAGGGGTTCGAATCCCCTCGAGTCCACCAAAACGGTCAGCACAGGAACGTACTCCTGGAGCTGTGGCACTCTCGGCTGCGCCGAATACCGCTAAAATTAAGACAAATATCAAGGCGTTGCCTTGATATGGGAGGGTAGGCCGTACGGAATGTTCCCGTAGCGTAATGGGCCTCGACATGTTTCCTCGTATTCGAGTTGACGATATTTGTGAGTTTTGTGATGATTGCCGTGAATTACACATAACCCCTCGTCGTTCAACGGATAGGACGCGAGCTTCCGGAGCTCGTAATGTAGGTTCGATTCCTGCCGAGGGGATAGATACTGCTGAAAACTCCGGTGTGGTATACTTTTTGCATGAATAAGGCCCTGCGCATAATCGTGCTTCTCATCATTGCCGCCCTACTCAGTTTTTTGGCCCTCTTTTTGGCGCGTGTCGTCATCGAAACGCGCGGAGGAGGCGACTTTACTGGACCAGTACAATCGTTTGAAGAGTGTGTTGCGGCGGGGAACCCTGTTATGGAATCGTACCCTCGCCAATGCCGCTCTGCGGATGGCCAGCTTTTCGTTGAGGATGTGCCGCCGGTGCAAGATCCGCGAGTGGGCGGCGGTACTTTCGGAGGCTGCGCTATTGCGGGATGCAGTGGGCAGCTTTGCGTATCCGCGGACATGGCGAGCGAGATAATCACCACATGTGAGTGGCGCCCGGAGTACGCGTGCTATCAGGGCGCGACATGCGAGATGCAAGAAAACGGGGAATGCGGATGGACGCAAACGCCGGCGCTTCAACAGTGCCTCGCGAACCCGCCGCAGGATATTTAGTTGCCTAGGGCGCAATGAAAGAGATATACTCTTCTTTCCTGGGCCATTAGCTCATCTGGTAGAGCGTCCGCATGGCATGCGGGAGGTGACCGGTTCGAGTCCGGTATGGTCCACCAAATTGAACTTCTCGCGCTGAAAGCGCAGAGTTCCCGTCCGCCTTTGGCGGACGGGAAGGAAGAAAAGCCCGTCGCTTCGCGACGAATTGCGAGGGCGAGAGCACGGAAAAGTGCGCGGTTTTGTTACGAACTGCATGGTTCGTTCCGATTTTTTGGACGAAGGAGCGGATTTCTTTCAAATCCGTGGATGAGGACAAAAAAGCGGCTTGTTTCGTATCCAAAACCCACTCCCGCAAGGGTTCGACCCAATT
>PFBM01000008.1:948-21317 GCA_002773285.1 Candidatus Kaiserbacteria bacterium CG10_big_fil_rev_8_21_14_0_10_59_10 | reverse complement strand
AATGAGTCGCCGTTGGTGCCCCTGACAGCGCAGGAGGCGACGTTGGCGGCCGACCAGTGGAGGTTCGTCGTCTCGCCGATACGCACGAGCGAGGGAATGGCGCGGAGGGTGAGGGATGGCGACTGGTTCCCGGATGTGCCGCTCGTATCGTCCGAGAACTGGAAAGGTGCCGCCTCTCCCGTTTCGCCGCACACAAACGTGTGTGACACCCAACCGGAAGTATGGCCATGCTCGTCCATCGTGAGGACCTGAATGGTCTTTGTGCCCGAGGTTGAGAAAGTTCTCTGCGCTGTCTGCGTCGAGCCGGACGGTACGAAACCAGTGGAGGGGGCAAACTGGTCTATGGTGCCGTTTGCGTCCCAATCGATGCCAAAGCGGATCCTATCGCCCTCGGGGTCGGTCGCGGTCATCTGTATCGTATAGGGCTGCCCGACGATACACACGCCGGAGCCGGACACAGACGCGGACGCGGAGCCCTCAGGCGCGGCACCTGATGCGGATACGACCGGCTGCTCGGGCGCGCCTTGTCCGTCACCTTCTGCCGGCGCTACAGCGACCGTAAGGGGAAAAGATATCTTTTGCGCAGGCACGGGAATTTCCTTGCTGGACGGGTTGCCGTCGTCCCATGTCCGGAATGTGGAGCGCGCCCACATGCCGCCGGGGGTTCTATCGAAATTGAAAACGAATGTGTACGAGCCGGGCTGGTTCAGCGTACAGATCCGGTTCGCGCCGCTTGAAGAACACGGGAGCGAGCCGGTGCCGCCAATGCTTTTTCCGGGCGGCTCAACGGCGTACGTGGCATACAGCTCGACGCCGTCGTGACTGTAAAGTTCGGCTATTTTCTCCATATTCTGCGGCGGGCGGTCCCACCACGGACTCATCCAATGACCATACGGGGAATCCCAAGAACCGACAGAGACGAACCAGTTAATGTGCGGCTTTTGGTGCGCAATGAACGAGAGGTTGACGCGCGTTCCGAGAGGAACCGTCTCTCCCTTTTTCAAGACACGGCCCGTCGCGGCATCAGTCATCCGTATCCCGTACTCCACGGACACATGAATGTTCTCAAGAGTCGCGCGTGCGCCGAGGTCGTCGATGGGCCACGGAACATCCGTTCGCCAGTCGCCGGCATGCGAACTCCACACGACACTGTAGGCATGCGCTGCAAGCGGTGCAAAAATATGGGCGAAAAAGAAAACAGAAACCAAGAGCGCGAGTATGAGGTGCGCAGTGCGGGTGAGTCGGAACATATGAGCTTCAGTATACGATACAAAGCTACGCCGCCCGCGCGTGCGCGGGCGGCGCTGGGGACAAGCCGCGCTGTAGCGGCCGCGCTTACATCATCTTGACGTCGATGGAGACCCCGGAAGGCAAGTCGATATTCGTTAGGGCCTCTATCACCTTCGGCTCGGGGCTCAGAATATCTATCATCCTCTTGTGAATTCTCATCTCGAACTGCTCGCGCGAATCTTTGTCTATAAACGCCGCACGATTTACCGTATATTTCTTGATATCTATAGGGAGAGGAACGGGGCCGATTATTTTCGCACTGTAGCGCGCGGCGGTGTCGATTATCTGCTTTACCGACGCGTCGAGGACGCCGTGCTCGTAGGCGCGCACGCGAATGCGCAGGCGATGCACTTCAAGCGGCGCCGCCTTCTTCGCGCCGGAGGCGCGGGCCGTTTTCTTAGCCGTAACGCGCTTTTTTGCGGATTTCATTGCCATAAGGAACCCCGAGAGTATGCACCATTCTCCCCGCCGATGCAACCACGTACATAATCGCAGGTACTTTAGCGCTTCTCCACCCTCCCATTCCAATATTTGATCAAAAATCTAAGTACGGAAATTTGGTGGTGAACTCCCTACCATATCTAGCTTTCTTGGGAACCCTCGCGACTTAGGTCTAAGATTTTCTGAGAAAAGTGAGCATATATCGGTTTGAAAAAGCACAGCGCGAGAAAACCCGCCCCGGCCGTTTGAGCCGGGGCGGGTTTTCTCTTGTGCCTGCCGCCTTAGTGACCTTAGGCGACTATTTTAGTTACAACTCCAGCTCCAACGGTTTTGCCGCCCTCGCGGATGGCGAAGCGCATTTGCTCTTCGAGCGCGATGGGGCCGACGAGCTTCACCTTGAAGGTGACAGTGTCGCCCGGCATAACCATCTCGACGCCCTCGGCAAGCGTCACCTCGCCGGTGACGTCAGTCGTGCGGATGTAGAACTGCGGCTTGTAGCCGGTGAAAAACGGCGTGTGGCGGCCGCCCTCCTCCTTGGTGAGGATGTAAACCTCCGCCTCGAATTCCGTGTGCGGCTTGACCGAGCCCGGCGCGCAAAGGACTTGCCCGCGGTGCACGTCTTCTTTCTTGGTGCCGCGCAGAAGGACGCCCGCATTGTCGCCGGCTTGGCCTTCCTGAAGTGATTTGTTGAACATCTCGACGCCGGTGACCACGGTCTTCGCCGTGTCCTTTATGCCGACGATCTCGATTTCCTCCCCCACCTTTACCTTCCCGCGCTCGATGCGGCCGGTAACGACGGTACCGCGACCTTCGATGGAGAACACGTCCTCGATGGGCATCAAGAACGGCTTGTCCACCTCGCGCTCTGGGACGGGAATGTACTCATCGAGCGCCTTCACGAGCTCCATTATCTTGTCGCTCCATTCATTTCCTTGCTCGGGGTTCTCAAGCGCTTTGAGTCCGCTGCCGCGGATAACGGGCGTTTCTTTTCCGTCGAATTCATACTTGGTGAGGAGTTCGCGCACCTCCTCTTCCACGAGGTCAACGAGGTCCTTGTCGTCCACTTGGTCTACCTTGTTGAGGAAGACGACGATCCGCGGGACGCCAACCTGGCGCGCAAGGAGAATGTGCTCGCGCGTCTGCGGCATGACGCCGTCGGAGGCGGCGACGACGAGGATGGCGCCGTCCATCTGCGCGGCGCCGGTTATCATGTTCTTGATGTAGTCGGCGTGGCCGGGGGCGTCCACGTGCGCGTAGTGGCGGTTCGGCGTCTCATACTCGGAGTGCGAGAGCGAGATGGTTATGCCGCGCGCCTTTTCCTCCGGCGCCTTGTCGATATCCTCTACCGCTTTGACGTTCGCGCCGTATCCGTTCCCCGCTTTCGAGAGCACGGAGAGGATAGCGGCCGTGAGCGTCGTCTTCCCGTGGTCGACGTGCCCTATGGTGCCGACATTGATGTGCGGCTTTGAGCGATCAAATTCTGCTGCCATATTGATGTTGATACGCTTGTAGCCCATCGCTTGTAGCCCGTGAGGGGCAGGCAAGCAGAGCTATAGCATTAATTAGTAATGAATAATACGCAAAAAGAAAAACGCCCTTGCGTTATGGGTATAGTAGCAAATGCATGCAAACCGTCAAGGTTTTCCGCCCTCCCCCGCGACGCAGCCGCCTCTCCTCGTGCGCGCGGCACATACGTTGTCCACCGGGCAGTCGCGGCGCAGCGCGTGGGCGCGCTATAGTAGTTGCAATGCGCACGCTTTCCCTCGGACAACTATTCGCTATACTCGTGCTTCTCTTTTGCGCACTCTTAGCTGCCTCGCTCCTGTCCGCCTGGAGCGGCCCTTCATCCTCCCCTCCGGGCGGCAACGTGCCCGCGCCTATCAATGTGGGGAACGAAGACCAAGTGAAAGATGGAGGTATCGGCGTGGATGCGTTGGCTGTGTTCGGAGGCGCCTATGTACAGAACGACGTTACTGCGGGTTCGTTCCTCTACGATTCGGATGCACGCTTAAAAACCGACGTCGCCTTGCTCACGGACGCGATAGTAAAGAGTGCGCAGCGTGCGGGGCGTGTCGTTCGTGTGGGAAAGCGGCGCGCGCGAGGGCCAAAAGGACATCGGGGTCGTCGCGCAGGAAGTTGAGCGTGTCTTGCCGGAGGCCGTGCGCACGGATGCATACGGCATGAAATCCGTAGATTACGCCCGCCTCATCCCCCTCCTCATTGAGGCGATAAAAGAACAGCAGAAAGAGCTCGAGGCGCTTCGCGCAGAAGTGCGCGCTCTGAAAGGGCAGTAGCTATGCGCCGGCTCGCTTTTGTGCGTCTTTTTTATATCCCTCTTGCGGCGGTGTTCATTTTCGCCCTTCCTGCCGCGCTTTTTGCAGAAACAAGAACCTACTCGTCCCCGGGCACCTACTCTTTCACCGTTCCCTCCTACTCCACGATGACCGTGCGCGTATGGGGTGCGGGCGGAGGAGGCGGGGCCGTAGGGTTCCTCTCATCAAATGGCCTTGCCGGAACTGCCTCTAGGTTTAATGGCCCCACAGTGCTCATTGCGAACGGCGGGCAAGGGGGCCAGAGCGACCAAAGCGGGACATCTTCCTCTGGTGCAGGCGGCGCAGGGGGAGGAGCGTCCGGCGGCTCAACCAACACAACAGGGGGAGCTGGTGTCAGCGGCTCAAGCAATATCGGCGGACGCGGCGGCAATGCGCCAAGCGGCGGCTCAGGCGGAGCCGGAGGTGTCTATTATGCGCACGGCTCGAGTGGTGGCAGCCCGGGAGGGGGAGGAGGGGGTGGAGCGTGTACTTCTATCTGTGGCGGCGCTGTTGCGGTATCGAATGCAGTATTCGCCGGAGGAGGAGGTGGCGCCGGAGGATACGCGAGCCGCACATTTTCTCCTGCGACTCTCTCTCCCGGCTCGGTGGTAACTATAGTCGTAGGACGCGGCGGCAGTGGAGGTTCGGCACCAAATGATGTCGATAGCGATGCCGGTTATTTCTATAACGGGGGCGCGGGCGCACACGGACGGGTCGTTATCGAATGGACCGCCGACGCGTGCCCCACGCCGCTTGAAACTGTCGCGGGAGGGCTGGGTTTTCGCCTTGCCGCGGGTATTGCCGACCGAAAACTTAACAAACATGGCACAAATGCATGCGTTTCAAACTCGGGAACTCTCACCTATTTCATTCCGGCGCGTACGTCGGCGGAACTGCAGAGCTTTATGAACGCGATATCGCGCCTCTTTGGCGTACAGGCGAATTAGGCGCTACTGCCGCGTGAGTATCTCCACGGCCTCGTCGTACTCCGCCCGCACCAAAATATCGTCGCCCGGAGATATGTCCGAAAGAGTGCGCGGAATGCGCACAAAGGGGTCCGGGGCAATGAACGCGCGCTCCGTGTCACGCACCTGATCGAGCGCGTCCGAGAACACCGCGAGCTCCTCCGCGTGTTCGCGCGGGTCCTTGCGCTCGCCGCGCGTGTAGATGCGGGTGTCGGGCCGCAGTGCGAAGGTGCGCAGTGCATCGCTCCTTGCCTCGCGCAGTACAAGGGAACTCTCTCCGATAGATTCAACGACGCCCGCAACACTTTCGAGCGAGTCATAGTGCGGGTACTCCCATGCGGGATGCCCGGGGCCGAATGGAACCACCGCTCGAAGGTCTGCGAAGCCGCCGGGCGCGAGCGGCGCTTCTCCATGCTCTGTAGTCGCCTCAAGCGCGGCCGTGCGCGACATCGCGGACATTTGGACAGCGCTCCACCCGGCAAGCGCGAGTGCGGCAAGTGCTAGGAAGAGTGCAGTGTAGGCAATCGTGTGTGGGGTTGCGTTGTCCATACTAACCTTAGTAGAGAATCTGACGGCATTTTACTTCTGAAGACCACGTATCTAAGCTGACGATCCCGACCATGAGGTACCCCGAAGGACATGAATTTGACCCATAGTTTATCGTGGAACCCAACTGCTGGCTCAAGCGTAAGCTGCTCGCCCATAAACCAATAGAGCGAAAATACACATTGCTTGAATTGATATTGTGCACATAGGAGGTACTGCTCGGATCGAGATAGTAGCTTGTGTTGTTGCGGTCGTAGATGAACGGCACCGAGAGATTGCCCGTCACCTCAAGCGCTTGCGAAGGGCTTGCGGTACCGATGCCCACATTGCCGCCGCTGTAGTAGATGCTCGAGCCGTTCGTGCTCCACACGCTCTCTCCGCCGCCACCGGCCGATGCCCACGAATCAATGCAGGACGAGCCGAGACAGAACATATCGGCGCGCGCGGCACCAGAAACATGGAGAGGCGACGTAGGCGACTCGACGCCGATGCCGAGTGAATTTTGAATATAGCCGGAGCCGTATACGGAAAGCGCGCCCACCCCGAGCCCCCCGTCTTTTATCTGATCCCCGCTCCCCACGTTGACGGGCGCGGGTACGTTCTCATTTGGAGGGGAGGATGAAGGGCCGCTCCAGGCGGCAATGGCCGAGGAGGCAAGCAGCGCTACCGTCAGCGATACAAGCGAAACAAAAAGGTTGCGGTAGGAAGGGCCCGTCATATCTCTCGCCATGCGGGGGTGATGCGCACCGTGGCGGTTTGCGTCAGCTCTCCCCCGTCGCCCTCGCAGTATAGCGTGAAAGTTGTGATCTGCGCGATGGGATCGGATTGATAATCGCCCGTTGCGCCGCTCCAGCTGCCCGCAGAAGGAGCGCTGGTTACTTGGCATGCGGTTGCGTGCTGCACTTCCCAACGCACTCTCGTCGCATCCCCTGGGCGCACCAGGGCGGGCGTTACCCGCAGAGCGCCGCCGGCGGTCGTACTTGGCGCGGGGGGCAGGACGCACGCGCCGGAAGAGCAGGCATAGTCGCACGATTCGACGAACGTTTCCGCGCAAAACTGATTTCTATAATAGACGTCGTCGTCGATGCATATGTTCGCCGCGGCACACTCGGTGTATGTCGTGCTCACTTGAGAATGGGCGGTGTTGAAGGAAACCCACCCCACCACATCGCTTCCCCATGCGTACCCGGAGAATACTCCCTCGTCGTTCGCGGTGATGCTGTAATTCGCTCCGGCGAGGGATATCCAGCCGTCCCAGCCGCCGTGCTCGCTCTCTGAAGCACCGACAGGCGAGAGCGCCCGCAACCAACCCGTGAGCGACCCCTCGGAGAAACGCGCCTCGCAGGCGCCCGACGGGCAGCCCGAAAGGTCGCTCGTATTCGCGCTTATCCATCCGATGTGTTCGCTCCACGCATAGCCGGAGAGCAGCCCGTCGGAGTTGATGATGATGCCGTAGGCATTGGAGCCGCATGCGTCGAGGTCGCTGCAGTGCATGCTTATCCAACCGATGGTATCGCTCCATGCAAAGCCCACAAGCGGCGCGGAGTTAGATTGTGACCGCGCAACCGGAGGCATGAAAAGCGCATACGCTATGAGCGACGCGCCCAATAGGGCGGCAATAATGGCAAGCGCTGGCATCCGCGCGAACGATGTTTTTCGTATACCGCTCATATCATGGGTTGAGAGCGCGCAGCGTCTGCATGCGCTCCTCGCGACTCATGGCTGGCTCGTCCATCTGTACGGAAAGCTCCTTTAGCACCTGCTCGCGCTCTTCGCGCGGCGGCTGCTCGCCCGCCTGCGCTGATAGCTCCGCAAGTATCCGCATTCTATCTCCTGCGCTCTGCTCCTCATCGGCAACCTTATACGGCCAGCCGAAGGCGCCTTCATTCCTCATTTGCAGATACATGATGCCCGCAATGACGACGAGCGCCGTTGCTATCGCTGCTGCGACGATGAGCACGACGCGCAGCGGATCGAGCTTCTCCTGACCGCCGCCGTTTAGCGGCTCCGTACTGCTCATGCGCGCAGTATAACGCGCCGCCCCCGAACCGGAGGCGGACTATCCACACAGGATCGCGCTTCGCGCGAGCTGCGCCCTACTTCCTTGCCGCGATTATCTCGTCCGCGACGTTGCGCGGCACCACCGCGTAGTGGCTGAATTCGATAGTCGGCGTCGCGCGCCCTTGCGACATCGAGCGCAGCTCCGTCGTGTAGCCGAAGAGTTCCGAGAGCGGCACTTTCGCCGTGATGACCTTGTTCTCCGCCCTATCCTCCATGCCCTCCACCTGTCCGCGCTTGGAGTTGATGCTGCCGGTTACGTCGCCCATAAACTCCTCCGGCGTTACGACCTCGACTTTCATGATGGGCTCGAGGATAACTGGCCGCGCTTGCTTGGCCGCCTCTTGAAACGCGTTGATGGCCGCGAGCTTGAAGGCGATCTCTGAAGAGTCGACGTCGTGGTACGAGCCGTCGTAGAGGTCGACGGAAACGTCCACCATCGGGTAGCCCGCGAGTATGCCGCGCTCCATCGCCTCTTTAATGCCCTTCTTTATCGGCTGGATGTATTCCGCGGGAATAACGCCGCCCTTGATGTTGTTTATGAATTCGAAATGCTCCTCCCGCTCGACGTTGTTCTTTACCTTCTCTCCTTCGACGACCGGCTCGAGCGGCTTTATGCGTATCTTTACATGGCCGTATTGGCCGCGGCCGCCCGTCTGCTTGATGTGCTTGTATTCGACGTCCGCGGTACCCTGTATCGTTTCGCGGTACGCGACCTGCGGCTTGCCGGTGTTCGCCTCCACGTTGAACTCGCGCCGCATCCGATCGACGATAATGTCGAGGTGCAGCTCGCCCATGCCGGAGATGATGGTCTCGAGGGTCTCCGGATCGCTCGAGACGCGGAACGTCGGGTCCTCGTCTGATAGCTTCGAGAGCGCGACGCCCATCTTCTCTTGGTCTGCCTTTGTTTTCGGCTCGATGCGCATGGAAATGACCGGCTCGCGAAACGCTATCTTTTCGAGCTCGATGGGGTTTTTCTCGTCGCAGAGCGTGTGGCCTATCTTTGCTTCCTTCATGCCGACGGCCGCCGCTATCTCGCCTGCGTATACCGTTTTTACGTCCTCTCTCTTATCCGCCTGGAGGCGCACGATACGCCCGATGCGCTCCTTCTTGCCATTGGAGGCGTTGAGTACGGTGTCCCCGGCATTCACGACGCCGGAGTACACGCGGAAGAACGAAAGTTGTCCCACAAAGGGGTCGGTCTGCAGCTTGAATACGAGAGCGGAAAACGGCTCTTCATCGGACGCCGTGCGGTACAGGTCCTCGCCTGTGTTTGGGTCGATACCGTGCGCGGGCGGGACCTCCAGAGGAGAAGGGAGGTAATCAATGACGCCGTCGAGTATCGGCTGCACGCCCTTGTTCTTGAGTGCGGAACCGCAGAAAACGGGGAACACTTCGTTTGCGATGACTGCTTTTCTCAGGAGCTTCTTGAGCGTCGCAAGATCGGGCTCGTTGCCTTCCAGGTACGCATTCATCGCCTCCTCGTCTTGCTCCACTATTTTCTCCACCAGCTCGCCGCGATATTTCTCAACGTCCGCTTTCATGTGCTCGGGAACATTGTCGGAGATGGACACTTCCTCGCCCATCTTCCCGCCGAAACGGTACACGGAACGCGACAAGAGATCGATAATGCCCTCGAACGCCGCCTCCTCTCCAATGGGGAGCTGCGCCCGGATCGCGTTCTTTGAGAGCCGTCTCAGAATGCTCGCGTACGATTTTTCGAACGACGCGCCGGTGCGGTCGAGCTTGTTGATGAAGCACAGGCGCGGCACTTTCGCATCCTCCGCGTAGCGCCAGTTCGTCTCCGACTGCGGTTCGACGCCCGCAACGCCGTCGAACACGACGATGGCGCCGTCCAGGACGCGCATGGAGCGCTGAACTTCGGACGTGAAGTCGATGTGCCCCGGCGTGTCGATGATATTGAATCGATGCTTGTGTTCGTCCGCGGCGGTGGATGCCTGCGCGATGCCATTCTCGTCGAGGCGCGCGTATGTCGGTGTCCAAAAGCAGGTGATGGCAGCCGCCGTGATAGTGATGCCGCGCTCGCGTTCCTGCTCCATCCAGTCGGTGATGGTGTCGCCCTCGTGCACCTCGCCGATCTTGTGGCTCATGCCGGTGTAGTAGAGAATGCGCTCCGACGTGGTCGTTTTGCCCGCATCAACGTGGGCAACAATTCCAAAGTTTCTAACTTTTTCCAATGGGTAATCACGTACCATAAATTAAAATCGCCCGAAGGCGTACCGCTACTGTAGCGAGATTCCGCCAAATTGCAAGAAGAAAAAGCTGCCCCGCCGACTTTCTTTTCAAGGAAATGGCCGGCGGGGCAAGGCCGCAGAGCTTAGTGGCGCACGACAGTCGACGGCGCAGGCGGAGCGCGGAGTGCCCTAAGCGTCCGCACCAACCGTTCTCCTTCGGGGCGGATGTCCTCGTCACAGAACTCAAGCAGATGCTCGAGTGAGTCTGAGAGCCGAGTGAGTACTTCCCGCGCCTCTCTGTGCCGGTGCAGCTCTTCTAACCCGAACCGCTGAAGAAATTGCTCCAGCAGTATGCACTCTAGTTTTATCTGCAGCAGTGTTTCCTGTGCGAGACGGTAACTCCTTCGCCTTCGCTCCAGAATAACCGCGAGCACGAGCAGTGCGACAGACGCGAATGCAAAAACACGAAAAAAAGTGCCGTTGGACATCTTCCACCTCTTTCCACCTCTCGTACTTCGGCGAGACCTTGGCCTCCTATACCACACGGCGCGATGTCCGCAATATCACTCTCAAATTCGCGGCCGTGAATGATACAATGATGCTATGGAATATACACGCCATACCCGTGCCCGCCGGCGTCGTCGCTTGGGCGCTATTGAACGAGAGATGCTCACTGAGCTGTCCGCCGGAGATCTTTTTGTCGGCTATCTTCTTTCTGCCGGCTCAATAAGGCGCATGTACAAAGTTGCAAGAGATAACGCGGCATATCGATACCGCCGCAAGCAGGCCATGGAGCGCTTGCTGGAAGACAACTTCGTGCGTCGCGCAGGCAAGCGGCTTTCCATAACAAGCGACGGACGAAACGCACTGGGTGACATCGTTCGGGAGACACATGCACTACTTAGAACAAAGAGATGGGACGGGAAATGGCGAATTGTGATTTTCGATATTCCAGAGCGGTATCGGGAACTCCGAGACAAAGTGCGTTATGCGCTCAAAAAAGCCGGTTTTGCGCAACTCCAACAGAGCGTTTGGATATTTCCCCACGAGTGCAAAGAACTCATACAGCTGATCCAAAAAGAATCGCAACTCTCAAAATACATCTTGTACGGCGTGATGGAGCGCGTGGAGGGAGAAAGGACGTTCCGAAAGCTCTTCAAACTTCGATAGACAAGTATCACTTCCTAGTTCACGGCCGCGAGTTAGAGAGTGATATGACGGCAGTTGTATGCTGACACTCCATTCATTAACCATCCGCCCATTCATTAACCATCCGCTACCCGTCCACCAACCGTCCGCTACCAGTCCATTAACCATCCGCTAGCCGTCCACCAACCGTCCGCTAACCATCCGCTAACGTCTCGGATGGGAACGGGTGTCTTTTTTCCGTTTGAATACCCCCACTGCGCTCAGAGCAATCGCACTAGGCGAAACTACCAGGCGAAGTGAGCAAATGCCTTGTTCGCTTCTGCCATCCTGTGCGTGGTTTCCTTCTTGGTGACGGCTTCGCCCTCTCCCTTGTGTGCTGCTTTCAGCTCCGTGAGAAGCGACTTCGCCATCGGAATCCCCTTCTTTGACTCCGCCGCCTGTACTATCCAGCGCATGCCGAGCGCCATCCGCCGCTCGGGCCGTACCTCGCGCGGCACCTGGTAGTTGGCGCCGCCGACGCGCCGGCTACGCACCTCGACCGAAGGGGCCGCGTTGTCGAGCGCCTCTTCGAGTATCGCGACCGGGTCGCCTTCCTTCTTCAGCTCCTCCATCACCTCATACACGATCTTGCGCGCCGTGTCCTTCTTGCCGCGCTCCATCACGTAATTGACGAGCTTCGCGACCTTCACCGACCCGTACACCGGATCCGGCTGCGGCTGTTTTCTGTTTTTTACAGGCCTTCTCATGTTAATTTGTATGCTCTAAAAGCTAGCGACGGGAACCTAAGGAGCTATTTCGCATCTTTCGGTTTCTTCGCGCCATAGAGCGAGCGGCCGCGGCGGCGCTTGTCGACGCCTGCGGCATCGAGTTTTCCGCGCACGATCGTATAGCGCAGGCCGATATCTTTCACGCGCCCGCCGCGCACAAGGACGACGGAGTGCTCCTGCAGGTTGTGCCCTTCGCCCGGGATATACGCCGTTATCTCGTGACCGTTCGTGAGGCGCACGCGGGCTATTTTACGAATGGCCGAGTTCGGCTTGCGGGGCGTTTTCGTCGTCACTCGGACGCACACGCCGCGCTTGAAGGGAGACGAATAGCGCGTCGGACGATTTTTCAGCGTATTAAACCCGCGGCCGAGCGCCACGGTCTTTTCCTTCTTCTCCACTTGGCGCCTTCCGCGCCGTACCAGCTGATTTATCGTTGCCATATACTTTTGTTAGTCCGCAAGACACCACTCGCAGAGTGCAGCGGCCGCAAACTAAAAGTGCGCGAAACGCGCTAGGGAAATGTACTACGCTTGGCCCGCGATTGCAAGGAGAGCGCGCGTTATAGGCCCCTGCGCCGCCGCGGCGAGGCGTGCGCCAACCTATATTCCCGCAAACGCGCCCGCCACCGTGTAAATCAGCCGCGCAAGATCGCCCCCGAGGAAAATGATGAAGAGAATGACGAGCCCAAGCCCGAGAAACGGGTTGAACTCGAGCGTCGTGCGCAACCGCCCATAGGAATCAGCAAGTCCCGCAGGGAGGAGCGCGGAGAGCACCTTTGAGCCGTCGAGGGGCGGGATGGGTACCAGGTTGAATATACCAAGCATGACGTTGATGACGATTATAAGGAAAACGATGCTTGTTATCTCGGGCGAGAACCAACCCGTCCGGACGAGCGATGCCGCGACGAGCGCGATGAGGAAGTTCGAGGCAGGCCCCGCGCCCGCGACGATCGCCTCGCCCCAGCGGGGCGCGCGGACGAAGTTGTACGGGTTATACGGAACTGGTTTCGCCCAACCGAAAAGGAACGGGCTGCCGGAGAGCGCGAGAACAAGCGGCAGAAATATGGAGCCGATGATATCGAGGTGCGGAATGGGATTCAAGGTAAGGCGCCCCATAAGGCGCGCCGTCGGATCGCCGAGTTTGTCGGCTGCGACGCCATGCGCGACCTCGTGGATGACGGCCGAGAACATGATGACCGCTATGATGAATACTGCGTCTATCGGGTCCATGCGTGTAGTGCCTCGTTCGCGCCGGAGCTTGGTGCCAGCGTCGCTCTATGCTACCATGCGCGGACTATGGCGAAAGAGTGTCCCATTCTTGGCAAGAAAAGCCGCGTCGGAGGCGGCTATTCGAACCGCATCCGCGCGACTAAGTTCAACCCGACCGGCGACCGGCGCCGCCAGGTCAATCTGCAGAAGAAAACCATCTTCGTGCCAGAATTGAACAAAAAAGTGACGGTAACGATCTCCGCAAAAGCGATAAAGACGCTGCAAAAGCGGGGCACATACCAGACGCTCAAAAAAGCGGGGCTCGTATAGATATAGAAGGGGGCGCGAAGGCCGACTCTCCGGTCGCCCATCACAGCCGCTTCATGAACGGGTGTGTTATACTATGCGCATGCACGTGTACCAAGCCAAGACGTTCTCCATACCGCCCCTCGACGGCATTTCAGAGGAGTCCGTAAAACAGCATATCGGGTTGTACGAGGGCTACGTCAAGAATTTCAACGCCATGTCCAAGCAGGTCGCCGAGCTTGCGGTCGAGGATGCCGATAAGTATGCGCATCCCGTGTCCGAACTTATGCGCCGCCGCAGTTTCGAGTTTGACGGCATGCGGCTGCACGAATACTACTTTGCGCAACTTGAAGGTGGTTCGACTCCGCTCACCATAAACGGCCCGCTCGCCAAGACGCTCGCGGAAAAATACTCGCCCTACGGCATCGAAAAAGTGATGACGATGATGGGCAACATCCGCGGACCCGGCTGGGCAATACTCTACTGGGACCCGGAGGCAAAAGAGCCACTTATGAGTTTTGTGGGAGAACAGCACCAGGGGCACTTGGTAACGCTCCCCATTATCCTCGCGCTCGACGTCTGGGAGCACTCCTATATTCTCGATTATGGAGCTCTGCCCGCGGGCAAAGCGAAATATATCGAGGCATTCTTCAAAAACGTGAATTGGGGCGTCGTTGAAGAGCGCTTCGCCGCTTACACATCTTGACCGCCCGCGCGCGCCGCGCTACCGTCGGATGAGCTGTCGCCGTGCCGGCGACAGGAACTTAGAGGAGGAAATAATGAGTCACCAAGGGGACGAACTCCCGCGCCTACCCACCGACAGCCCTGCGGCCTCGACAATGAAGGACGCAGCAGGGGGAAAGACCGCGCCGACTTGCGTCTGTAAAGAAAACAGGGGTAAGAAGCCACCGGCCGCCGTGGACGTGGTAGAGGAAGGCGGAGGCAGGGACTCGTCTGTCCGCCTCGTCCCGCGGTACTAACGAAACCGCCACTCACCAACATGCCGCCATGGAGGACACTCTTCCGTGGCGGCTTCTCGTTTGGGTCCTAGGTAGAAAATATGCGGCCGACAGCAAGGTGCTGCCGGCCGCGAGGAGAGGGAGATTATCCGAGGTCGACCTTGCGGGCCGGACCCGTTCCCGGGTCCGCGCGTCCGCGGCCCGTGGGCGGTGCCGCAGTGGTCGTTGATGCGCCGAGCGCAGACACGTCGACGGGGGCTGCGCCCCGCGCGGCCATTCTTTGCTTCAAACTCGACATGCTTTTTCTCCCTTCTGTCTTGGGCACCATTGCCCAAGACCTAACTCAAGAGTAAATGAACATGCGCCGCGCGGTCAAGCCCGCACGGCGCATAAGTTTTCGTCAATAAGCAGCGCTCACCACTGCTTAGTGACGATCCGCAGCGGCCTCAGGAAGAACTCGATGTGGTTGTCGAGCGTGTCCTTATATCCTTGTCTGATTGCCGCGTACCGAATGACCTGCGCCACCATGAGGTCGGCGGCGAGAGAGGCCGTGATGCCGACCGCCGTCGCTCCCCCGCCGCATCCGGCGGTGCGATTTTCCGTCTCGCTGTGCGGGTACCAGTTCCGGTACCAGCGCTTCCTGTGTGCTTCGATGCGCGGATCGAGCACCTGCAGGAATACGTACTCCGCGTCCATGCGCGCATCGAGCAAGAGCGAAACGTCGGGATTGTCCCACACACAACTCTCGACAATGGTCGGGAGCGGGTCCGTATTTCCCGTGCACAGGCACACGACACCCGACAGCTTCCTGTGCCCTTCGACATACGTCGGATGCGCGTGCGCGACGGTCCATTGCGATACCTTTTTCGCAACTACTTCCGCCTTGGACAACCCGATGTCCGAATCATCGTCGAACCACTGGTTGTACATGTTCTTTTCCTCCACGACATCGCCGTCGTGCAGGTGGATAACGGGGAACCTTTCCTTGCCGGCAATGCGCGCGGCGTGGCTCCCGATGCCGCCCACTCCGATGATGTGAAGCGGCTCCTTCCACGTCTTTGCGTCGAAAAGTGTTTCGTACGCTGTAGTGGTGAACATTGCTCACTCCTTCGCTACGGGCCACTTGTCGATCGAACAATATGGCGTACCAGGACCGTATGTCTCCAACGCATCCAGTATGAGGCACGCTGCCTCGGCCAGCCGCCCGTTGTGCAGTGCGACACGCAATTGGTTGCTGCCCCTCTGCATGCAAAACTGGCCACCTTGGAATGCGTGCGGGTGAGCGTACCCACTCTCACCATCGATCGCGACGCTGATATTCTCTACCATGTACCCGGAACATCCCACCGCGCACATAAACTCCCCTATCTCTCTTCTGACATTGTCATGCCCCGTGAGATAGACGGTTTTTGTGCCGAACACAAATTCCATGTTTTCTTCACCGATCGAGACAGCGGCGACGAGCGGCTTTTCACAAAATTCGTCATACTCACTGAGCGCTTGATGGTACCGTTCATCATACTCCTCGGGAGGAGCGATGCGTGCGCACAGCTGCGCGAACTGTACGCGCGTTCGCCTATAATCGGGATCGTCGTTTGACACAGCCACCTCCTCCATTTCAACGTGCTCTGCGGGGATGATGCGCCAGGCGACCGGCAGCTGTCAATTGCTCGCGTGTTCTACGGCTTCTTCTTATCGAGCATATCGAGGCCGAGGACGCGGAAAATAAGATACACGGCGAGCGCGAGGACGAAGAAATCCACGATAGCCGCGAGGAATTTTCCGAGCGCGACAGAGCCCACCATGATGTCGCCCAGGCGCTGCGTACCGCCGAATAGCATGACGAGCACGGGGTTCACGATGTCGGCCGAGAAAGACGTCGTCACGCGCGACACCGCGCCCCCGAGGACGAAGCCAATGGCAAGCCCGACAACGGAGCGCTCTCGGATGAAATCTATAAATCCCACAAGCGTTCGGCGGGGCGCGTCGAGGATGACACTCTCGCGCCGGCGTTTCGTCGCCTCTTCGCGCAGTGCATCCTCCTCATCGACAAGCCGCAATTCTTGCTCTCCGCCTTCAGACATGTACGCATTATACAAAAATAGCTGCCGAATGCGCTCTCACTCTCGGCCGCCGGCCGCCGCCTCGTCTATCGCCTCATTCACCAGTGCATCAGCTTCTTTATTCTCGCCGCGCGATACATGTGTGAGCTTGCATGCGCCAAAGTCGGAGAGGAGTGCGCGCACCTTTTCCACTTGCGGCTTGAGCGTCGGCTCTTTTATTTTCCAGTTGCCCAGCACCTGCTCCACGACAAGCTTGCTGTCCATGCGCACCTCTATGTCGCGGCCGGCGTAGCCGAGCAGTTTCGCTTCCGAAAGCGCGAGCGCGAGCGCTTCGTATTCCGCCCAGTTGTTGGTCTGCCGCGCTCCCAGAAACTTTTTCAGTTCGAATATCTTGCGCCCGTTCTCATACGCGACAACGCCTGCGCCGGCAGGCCCCGGATTCCCTCGAGCGCCGCCGTCCGTATAGATGACAACGCCTCCCATGCTAGGCGGCCGGCGCGGCGGCCGGTGCCTCGGACACAGGCGCCAGCTCGCTGGCCGTATGCTCCAGCGTGCGGTAAACGTGCACGGTCGCGATGAGCGTGAGGGGAACCGTGACCAATAGTCCGACGAAAAGAAGGAGCGCCCCCGCGACGTTCAGGAGCCCCGCCACGACAAAGAACAAGAGTATCTTGCCTAACACGCCTCTCGTGATGCGCATGCTCTCTTTCAGGGCGCTAATCGGGCCGAGCGAGCGATCAGCGACGAGGATGGGCATAAAGATGATGCGGAGCGC
The DNA here is from genome assembly GCA_002773285.1 of Candidatus Kaiserbacteria bacterium CG10_big_fil_rev_8_21_14_0_10_59_10. Classification (GTDB taxonomy): domain Bacteria; phylum Patescibacteriota; class Minisyncoccia; order Phycocordibacterales; family UBA2100; genus UBA10103. Next base: position 4,283 of record PFBM01000008.1, on the reverse strand, counting down.
AACATACGCGGCTGCAATGACTATCACGGCGACCCCAACGGCCACAATAAGTGGCCTCGGAACCGCGTTCTCGAGCATGTACCCAATGGGGATAAGCGGTAGCGCCGCCGCAAGCGCTGCAAGCATCGGCAAAACGCCCTGCAGAACGGTTGCACCGACAAATTTCCAAAACGGTTTCAGAGGCAGGGCATCGGCATACTCGGCCGTTTCGATGGAATCGTGCGCACGAATGGCGATCTTGTACACGGCGAGCTGCACGGCAATGCCGAGCGCGGCCGAGGCGAGGGACACGAGAACTATGAGCGACACAACGCCGCTGCGTTCAACCGGCTCGGATACGAGTGAACTGACCAATGAAACTGCGAACGTGAGGAGCGCGAGCCCGACCAAAAACCACGGCCGCATCTTGAACGTTTCCCACCCGAACCGGATGCTCTCTCCTATGGAAAATGTCGCCATGCGCCCAGTGTAGCACCTTGGGTCACGAGAGCGGATACATATCCACAATCCGCACCGCAACGCCTCCGCGGTATGAATCGCGCTCTATCGTTCCAAAGAGCGACACGCGCGTGCGGGGGACGGGCTCGACGCTAAAGTCGGCCGGCGACTTGAAGAACTGGAACGCGCGGCAGCGCGCGCCCGTATCGCTGCACGACAGAACGACTTCCGTGTGGTTTTTCTCTCGACCGAAACGGCGCACCTCTTCGACCAGCGCGCCGCGAATGTTGAAGACCGGTTTTGGGTTCCCTATGCCGAACGGAGCGAGGCGAGACAGCTCGGAGAAGAGCGCCGCGGAGACATCCCCGAGCCGTACCTCGAGGGTATCCGAATCGGCAGCGGAAAGCGCCGCATCCGCCGCCTGCGCCGCCTGCGCCGCTTCTTCTGCGGCGCGCGCGAATACCTCGGGAAGCGCGTGCACCTCTTCATGGGAAACGGAAAAACCGCCCGAGCGCGCGTGCCCGCCGTATTCAACGAGCGCGCCGGAGGCGCGGGAGAATAACTCCACCACGGATACGCTGCCGTCGGAGCGGCACGACCCCTTCAGATTTCCTCGCGCATCGCGCCCCCACATGCACACCACGCGCCTACCCGCCCACTGTTCCTCCGCATGCCCCGCGGAGCGCGCGGAAATGCGCCGCCCGTCCTCGAGGAGCGTGCCCGCGGCAAGCCCGAGAAGCGCCGGCTTCCATGCACTGTCGCCGAGAACGACGATTTGTTCGCCGCCGCCGTACCGGGCGCGTGCCCTTCTGCGCGCCTCACGCACGATGGAGGCAACAGAGCCCTTGCGACTCGCGTTCAGCTCTCCAAGCCGGGCTGCAAGCGCATCCGCCTCGCGCGCATCGCGGGTCGAAAGGATGCGGAACGCGAGCTCCGGCTCGTCCATGCGCGATGCCGCATTGATGCGCGGTGCGATGGAGTAACCAATGTCGTCTTCCGTTACCTCCGATTGCCGCACGCGCGCCTCGGCGCACAGCGCGCGCACGCCCGGGCGAGGAGATTTTCTGAAAACCGTAAGGCCGTAGTGGACAAGCGCGCGATTCTCGCCGGTAAGCGGCACGAGGTCGGCGATAGTCGCAAGCGCGACCATGTCGAGCAGCCACTTTTCCCAGCCCTCGGGCACGGCCGTAAAGCGCGCGAGGCCGCGCTTCCTTCCCTCCTCAAGGAGCGCGCACGAGAGTTTCCACGCGACCGCCGCGCCGCACAGGTCGCCATGTGGGTATGCCGCTGCCTCCGCTACAAGCCGCGGGTGCACGAGCGCGGCGACATCGGGGAGAGCGTCGGGCAATTCGTGATGATCGGTGACGATGACATCCACGCCGAGCGCTCGCGCGCGGCGCGCGGCCTCCCGCGCGCTCGCACCCACGTCCACCGTCACGATGAGCCCCGCGCCGCGCGCGGCGAGCTCCTCGACCGCGCTAGCGTGAAAGCCGTACCCCTCGCGGTCGCGATGCGGGATGTATACCTCGATGTTTTCATGCCCGACCTTGGCGAGCGTATCGCGCATAATGACCGCGCCCGGGATTCCGTCGCAGTCAAAGTCGGCATAGACGGCGATGCGCTCTTGTCTTTCTATCGCGAGGAGCAGACGCGCCACGGCACGCTCCATGTTCGGCAGAAGCGAGGCCGGGAAGACGTCGCGCCCGTAGTTCGGCGCGAGGAACGAATCGATTTCAGCGTCGGACGAAAGTCCCCTTTTTTCAAGAAGTACGCGGAACATCGCGGAATAATCCATTGGGGTCGATTGTACCATCCGCGATTCTTGCGCATTTCATACTTGATGCGTCATACTTCCACGCGATGAACGGAGATTGCATCTTTTGCAAAATAGTCGCGGGAGAGTTGCCGTCGCACAAGCTGTATGAGGATGGAAAAACGTTGGCCTTCCTCGACATCCGGCCGGTGAACGCCGGACACACGCTTGTCGTCCCGAAGAACCACTCGAGCAACATTTTTGATATCTCGCCGGAGGATTGGGCGGCGGTCGCGGAGACAACGCGCATCGTGGCGCGCGCGATAGATGAGGGCGTCGGCGCCGACGGCGTCAATATAGGCATGAATAATCGCGAGGACGCCGGCCAGGTCGTCCACCATCCGCACATCCACGTCATACCGCGCTTCAAGGGCGACGGCATCAAGCTCATGCCACAGCGGGACTACCGCGAAGGCGAGGCGGACGAAACCGCGCGAAAGATCCGCGCCGCCCTTCAGACCTCAACATAGTCTGTGTTCATCCCAATAGTCTATGTTCACCCGAATAGTCTATGTTCACCCGAATAGTCTACGCTCATCCAAATAGTCTATGTTCCCCCAGGCAAATTCGTATACCTCTAGCCCGTGCGGCCGCACTCGCTAGAGTCATATGCTATCGGATACCAAACCTACGCTTGAGAAGATCGGAGCCTTCCACGCGCTCCAAAGTGCCGTACACAATATATTTTGCGAGGTGCGATTCTTCCTTCATAAGCTGCACGAGCTCGTCACAATCGTGCGGGAAAACCCACACGCTTTGCTGCAACTGTACGAATCCCGCGCTCTTTAGTAGCGCACGAATTCTATTGCGAAGCGTGCGGTACCGTTCGGGAATGTCGAAAATAACGATCCGCCACTTGCCGTCCCACGCCTTTGCGTTAAGTAATTCCAGTGTTTGATGTACTGTCGCTCCCAACGCGCCCTTTCCGTCACTCGTTATGGAAAGTTTCTCACCTCGTACCCGCACGAATTCGAGTTCTTTCAGGCGCTCTATGGCGCGCTTGCGCCGATACCTGTATACCGCACGCTCCTGCGCGATCTTAAGCATCCGATAGAGAGAACCCGAACACAACAGGTAGCCTACC
>PFBM01000008.1:840-935 GCA_002773285.1 Candidatus Kaiserbacteria bacterium CG10_big_fil_rev_8_21_14_0_10_59_10 | reverse complement strand
CCGATAATTCGACGAGAATATCGCGCTCGATCGATCCCAGTTGGCGACCTCGTTTTCTCCTGCCTGGCACATCATCTCCACCCCCTCCGCCTCGC
>PFBM01000008.1:0-791 GCA_002773285.1 Candidatus Kaiserbacteria bacterium CG10_big_fil_rev_8_21_14_0_10_59_10 | reverse complement strand
CGCAGGGCAATTGTTTGCATTCTCACCATATTGCGTGTCGCATACAGCATTTCCGCACTGGTTATCATCTCCCGGTGCTTCTGACTCTTCAGGCGGCTGGATAGGCAAATCCCCAATTGTCAGCGCATTGCCTGTGAACGAAGGTAATGTGAACGAAGGAATCTTTGGTTGTGGTTGTACTAACGGCACATCTCCTTTTGGTTCTTCCTCAACTACCAAGCTGATGCAATTGCCCTTGTTGCAGTACTGCCCCTCTGAGCAGCTTGCATTGCCTGTGCATGATGCGCATGTTTTGTTCAAATTGCAGAAACCAGTTAGGCATTCAGTGCCTGTTGCGCAGGTTTCCCCTATGGCAAGGAGCTCTACTTCTGGCTCCGCAGTGCATTTCCCGTCAACGCATATCTTGCCTTCATGGCAGGGTTGACTCAGGCTGCATTCCTTGCATGTGCACTTGCAGAACCCGCTGCTGCATTCGTTTCCTTTTGCACAGGAGGCATAATTGGCTTTCTTTTGGATTTCAGGTTCATCTACAGGCTCTGGTTTATCGCCAGGCATGACCAGCTTTGTAGGCTCTATGACTGGTAAGTTCTGGCCAAAGTTTTGGAATGGTGCCTGTACAGGCTCTTTAGAGTCTGGAGCGCCCAAGCCTTCAGCAGTCAGCACTAGCTTGCCAAATACTCCTGCATATGCCATACTGGCGACTAAAGCGAATGCCAGCACCAATATGATTAACTTTGCCTTTTTCATTGTCATGTCTCTTCAACGCATCTATATCCGAATGAAAATATTTT
>PFBM01000021.1:126838-127354 GCA_002773285.1 Candidatus Kaiserbacteria bacterium CG10_big_fil_rev_8_21_14_0_10_59_10 | reverse complement strand
TAAAGTCAGAAGAACGGAGAGAATTTTGGAAGTGCCGGTGGGCGAGGCAGTGGTGGGCCGGGTAGTCAATCCTTTAGGCGAGCCGCTTGACGGCAAAGGGCCGGTTGAATCAAAAGAATTTTACCCTGTGGAAAAAATTGCGCCAGGGGTGATTAAAAGACAGTCAGTTAAAGAGTCGTTGCAAACCGGGATTAAAGTAATTGATTCTATTATCCCCATTGGCAAAGGCCAGCGAGAGCTGATCATCGGCGACAGACAAACGGGAAAAACTGCTTTAGCAATTGACGCGATCATTAATCAAAAAGGAAAAGATGTAATTTGTATTTATGTGGCAATTGGGCAAAAGGAATCAAAAATTGCTAAGATTGTGGTAAAATTAGAAGAGTATGGCGCAATGGAATATACCACGGTGGTTTTGGCCGGGGCAAGCGAATCAGCCACATTGTCTTTTATTGCGCCCTATGCCGGTTGCGCTATGGGAGAATATTTTATGGATAAAGGCCAGCATGTGCTTTT
>PFBM01000021.1:100803-126749 GCA_002773285.1 Candidatus Kaiserbacteria bacterium CG10_big_fil_rev_8_21_14_0_10_59_10 | reverse complement strand
GTGATATTTTCTACTTGCACTCACGGCTCTTGGAGCGCGCAGCGCGCCTCTCTGAGGAGAAGGGCGGCGGCTCCATTACGGCGCTTCCGATCATCGAAACGCAGGACGGCGATGTGTCCGGCTACATTCCGACGAACGTCATTTCCATTACGGACGGGCAGATCTTCCTCGACGCATCGCTCTTCAACAAGGGCGTGCGGCCGGCGATAGACGTCGGTATTTCCGTTTCGCGCGTGGGCTCAAGCGCGCAGACAAAGGCGATGAAGGCCGTGGCAGGTACGCTTCGACTGGAACTCGCGCAGTTCCGAGAGCTGGAGGCATTCATGCAGTTCGCGCAGGATTTGGATGCGGCAACCGCAGCGCGCATCGAATCCGGCCGCCGCATGGTGGAAGTGCTGAAGCAGAAGAACGGAAAGCCCATACCGCTAGAGCGGCAAGTCGCCGTGTTGTATGCGGCGCAGCAAAAACTCTTCAGCGATGTCGCCGTGGCGCGCGTTGGGGAGGCGGAGGCGGCGCTGCTTTCGTTCTTGGACGCGAATGCCACCGAGACGCTCTCCGAGATCCGTGACAGCGGGAAATTGGAAGAGGAGGCGAAGGCGAAACTGGACAAGATGTTCGAGGAGTTCCGAAGCGCCCATAGAGAGCTCTTCAGTCAATAGCCGGTAGCTTTTGTCGACGGAGTTGCATGCCTCTTTCTAAAGACTACCGACTATAGACTATCGACTGTTGACACTATGGCTGGTTTAAAAAACATCAAACTGAAAATAGGTTCGACGAAAAAGACCGCGACGGTTACGCGCGCGATGGAAGCGGTCTCAGCGGTAAAAATGCGAAAGGCGCAGGAGCGCGCCCTCTCCGGGCGCGCGTACGCGGCGGCTGCGCTATCCATTCTTGAGCGGCTTTCCGCGACGGCGGACGCGGCAAAGCACCCGCTGATGGCTCAGGGTAACGGCATAGTGGCACGCGCTGCGGGAGGCAACACCGCCGTTGTCGTCATCACGAGCGACAAGGGGCTTGCGGGCGCGCTGAATTCGAGCGTCATCAGGGCGATCGAGACCGAACTGTACGAGCGCAAGATAGACCGCCTGCGCGCGCCTATTCTCGCGATAGGCAGGCGCGGCGCCGAGTATTTTGCGTCGCGCGGCTGGAGCGTCTCCATGCGCCAAGAGAACGTCGCCGACACCGTCACAGAGGCAGATATGCGCAAAATAACGGGGCGGCTTCTTGCGCTCTACGCTTCAGGAGAGATAGGCGCCGCCATCGTCGCGTACACGAATTTTTTATCCACCTTCGAGCAGAAGCCGGTCGTCAGGCAGATACTCCCTATTTCCCCGGAGTCGATACGCGACATGGTACGGGGCATCGTGCCCGCGAAGGGGCGTTATGCCGGCATGACACAGGAGGTGCAAAACGGGCCCGCAGCGTACACCATTGAACCCGATGCGGATGCGGTACTCGAGGAGCTATTGCCTCGGCTTCTCAACATTGCCGTGTTCCACGCGCTCTTGGAGGCGAAGGCCTCGGAGCATTCGGCGCGCATGGTCGCGATGAAGAGCGCGACCGACAAGGCGAAGGAGATGGTGGGCGACCTTACGCGCACCTTCAACAAGGTGCGCCAGGCCGCCATCACGCGCGAAGTGTCCGAGATCACGAGCGGCATTGAGGCGATGCGGTAACGATGCGTATGCGGACGGCGCCTATACTATGAATGAGAAGCTTGATCCGATCCGCACGCTGGAAAACCAGTCTCATATGCGGGCAAAGATCGCGCGTGCATTCAAAACATCTATAGACCGCATTGCACGAGAGCATGGAATGGGCGAGACAAATGCGAAAATGGCGTATGAAGCTGTCGAGCGCGCACTCATTACCAATACGCATGCACGCACGCACAGCGAATTGAGGCACCTTGCAGAGGATGAGGCGGCGCGCACTTTCGAAGAATTCGGATTTAACAGCGCGGAGGTACTGGCTGACCTTAGGCATACGCTGGACGCATCTTTGCCCGAAAGCGACAGGATATAAGTATGCGGGAGCTCCTGATCGCCACACACAACACCGGAAAGATTTCCGAATTTGAGGCGGGCCTCAAAGATACTCCCTTTACGCTGCGCACGATGCGCGATACCGATATTGATCCGGATTTCCGTGTCGAAGAAGTTGGGCAAACGTTCGAAGGAAATGCGCTTATCAAGGCCCTCGTCTGCGGAAAGAAGTCCGGCATGTTGGCCATTGCGGACGACTCCGGCCTGGAGATAGACGCGCTCGACGGTGAACCCGGCGTGCGGTCGGCACGGTACGCTCCCGGGACCGACAAAGATAGGTGCGGGCATGTATTGGCGAAGATGCGCGGCGTCCCCGATGAAGGACGCGGCGCGCAGTTCCGCTGTGTTCTCGCGCTGTATGAACCTGGGAGGGAAAAGATAAGAATAGCAGAGGGAGTGTGCAGAGGACGAATCACGCATGAAGCGCGAGGGGAGAAGGGGTTCGGCTACGATCCGATTTTTCTATGCGATGATCTGGGCATCACCGCAGCGGAGGCGTCCCTTGAGCAGAAGAATTCCATAAGTCATCGGGGTAGGGCGCTCGCGAAGGCGCGCGAGATACTTCTTGCTGAATTCGCGTAATTTCTTGCGATTTTGCGCTATAAACTATACACTGTCGGCTATTCACACAACTATGACCAAAGGAACAATTACCCAGATCATAGGCCCGGTGGTCGACGTCCGCTTCGACCCTTCAAAGGACTCAGGGCAGGCGAGCTTGCCGCCTATCCAGAACGCGCTCACGCTTGAACACGCGGGAAAACAGCTGGTACTCGAAGTGGCGCAGCACCTCGGGCTTAACCGCGTGCGCTGCATCGCCATGGGTGACACGGCAGGACTCGCGCGCGACAAGGAAGTAGTGGACACCGGTGCGCCCATCCAGGTTCCCGTCGGCGATGCGGCGCTCGGGCGGATGTTCAACGTCATCGGCGAGCCGATAGACGGGCAGAGTGCGCCGAAGGATGCTACGTGGCTTCCCATACACCGCATGCCCCCGGAGTTTACCGAGCAGAGCACAAAGGCGGAAGTGTTCGAGACCGGCATCAAGGCAATCGACCTCATGACACCGTTCATAAAGGGCGGTAAGGTGGGTCTCTTTGGCGGCGCCGGCGTCGGCAAGACGGTGCTCATTCAGGAGTTGATCCACAACGTCGCTTCCGAACACGGCGGCTACTCGGTGTTCGCGGGAGTGGGCGAACGTGTGCGCGAAGGGAACGATTTGTATCATGAGATGAAAGAATCCGGTGTTTTGGAGAAGACCGCTCTCGTTTTTGGACAGATGAACGAAGTGCCGGGCGCACGTGCGCGCGTTGCGCTCTCGGGGCTCACTATGGCCGAAGCGTTCCGCGAAGAGGGTGGCAAAGATGTCCTCTTTTTCATGGATAATGTGTTCCGATTCGTACAGGCGGGCTCGGAGGTTTCCTCTCTTCTTGGGCGCGTCCCTTCTGCGGTGGGCTATCAACCAACGCTCGCTGAAGAGATGGGAATGTTGCAGGAGCGAATTACCTCGACGCGCGAAGGTTCGATTACATCCGTCCAGGCGATTTATGTTCCCGCCGACGATCTCACTGACCCGGCGCCCGCGACAACCTTCTCGCACCTCGACTCAACCATCGTCCTCTCGCGCCAGCTTGCATCCCTTGGCATATATCCGGCGATCGATCCGCTTGATTCCGGTTCGACCGCGCTTGCGCCCGAGGTGGTCGGCGAGCAGCACTATGCGGTCGCGAACGAGACAAAGCGCGTGCTGCAGCGGTATAAGGACCTGCAAGACATAATCGCTATCCTCGGCATCGAGGAGCTTTCGGACGAGGACAAAAAATTGGTGTACCGCGCGCGAAAAATTCAACGTTTTCTTTCACAGCCGTTTTCTGTCGCAGAGGCGTTCACCGGGACGCCGGGCAAGTACGTGACGCTTGCGGAGACAGTGCGCGGCTTTGCTGAAATTCTCGAGGGCAAGCATGATGAGGTCAACGAACAGGCCTTCTACATGAAGGGGAGCATAGAGGAAGTGAAATAGTCCTTAGTCTTTAGTCTATAGAATAGCGCTGCTTCTACTCTAAGGACTATCAACTATCGACTACAAACCGTTCATATGTTGGGTGCCAAAACATTTCATCTCACCATCTCAACCGTCAGCGGCGCATTGTATGACGAGGACGCCGCATCGGCGACCTTCCCCGGCTCTGCGGGCGAGCTGACGGTGCTTCCCGCGCACGAGCCGATCCTAACGACGCTCAATGGAGGCACCATCACGGTGCGCAAGCCCTCGGGTGAGGCAAAGGAGTTTCCTGTGGAGAGCGGCGTTTTAGAATGCTCCGGCAGCCGCGCTATAGTCCTTCTCTGATCGTTTTTGTTAACCACGTGCCGCTTCCGTATCACCTGTCTCTTGGAACCGCCTCGGGCACATTTCGAGCGCCCTGCCGCCTGCGGCATTCCTTTCGGGCACCGCCCAGCCCAAATTCGCCGCTTCCGCACTTTCAACCGCTATGACTCTAGCTTATGCGGCCGCATAAGCTAGAGTTATAGGTGGATATCGTTTTCAACAGCGTGCCCGCATCTCGCGCCCGTGGCGGGGTACAATGCAATTGTATGCGATGGACGCTCGTTATTGTATTTGTACTCGTTCTCATAGTGCCAGAGGCGATGGCGGTGGCGGCACGTTGTTTGCCGCCGTCTGGAAAGGTTGAGAGTATTCCCTTCACAAACAAAGCCGGGACGCTGTTCGGAGCCGAGGCATCGATAAAGCAACAATTGAGGGGCCAGGCCACGGCATTAATACAGGACAGGCAGAAGGCGCTGCGGGGAGGCGATGGATGTTTCGATGAGGCGGTATCTATCACCGAAAACAGAACCATCTTCAATCCGTCTGCCACCTTAAATATCTTGGTAACGGGGCAGCCAAAAGATTGCGGCTGCGGGACAGGGCAGACGCCGCCGATGTTGTGCATGGAACACAAAGGCGAGGCAGTCACCGTTTCAAAATGCGATGAGCGGCTTGCGGGCACGATCCAGCGGGTGATCGATACCGGAGACGTTACTCCTCTCAGAAGTCTTGCGCGCCGCGCCGCGCCATCACTCAATACGCAGGTACGGCAGGCAGAGCAGCAGGCGCCCGCGCAACCCATTGTTTCCACAACAGGTCAGGTGGACGCGGGCGCTCTGGCGTCCATGTTTAGAAAAGCCGGCGTTGCGGAATCCGACGTGGGTAAATTGGTTAAAGCCGGTCAGGATGCGCCGGAGCTGCTCAAGCGGTTTCTTGACGGCGAGCCGGAAGTTCTGACCCAGCTCGCTGAGCGCGCAGATGTCGTCCTCAATCCGGGACTATCGAAAAACGTAGTGACGATAGCGACACAACAGAAAGACGCCGGCAAGATGACGAACGGAGCCGAACAAAACGATACGCGCCAGGATACGACGTTCTACCCGAGAGCTGGTGCATCGACTCCCGCCGGGCAAGCTGGGACGATGCTTGGTGCACTGCGCAATATTCTCAGTGGCGGATTGTCGGGGCCGCTCAATATGCTGCGCGATCTTATCAGTAAGCTCTCCGGTTCGCGTTCTGACCGGGACTCCGGCTCGGGCTCCGCGGGAAGCGGTAGCGGCGGCTCGACTTCGCACAGTGGCGGGGAGAACATAGTGCCTCCGCCCGTCTCACCGGTCCACACGCTCGTAGTGCAGCAATCGAGCGTGCGCCGTGGCGAACCGATACACATTTCGTGGGCGTCCGTGGGCATGAGCGCCTCGAAGCTCTGCAAGGTGATATTCTCTGATTCCTCAGGCGAGGAGCTGTTCGTCGCGGAGCGCAACGAGGGCTCTGGACGCATTGAGACGTCGAGTGACATGGCCCTCGGCATCGCGACCGTGGCATTGGAGTGCACCTCCGCGACGACGGGGAACACCATGCGGCGTACCATCCCTGTCGAGCTTCTTTAGCAAGCTTTTCAACACCCGCTGCCTTTAAGCGCCCGGAAGAGCGCTACAATGATGCGTAATGCGCATTGCCGCCGTGTTAGTGTTTCTTGCCGTCTTTTGGGGCGGCACTGCCGACGCCGCTCGCCCCGATTTGGAGAGTGCTGCTCTTACCGGGTCCGGCAATCATTGCGAGGATGAATCGGTGACTGCTCCGCGAGCGGGGACAGGCGGAAAACCGGAAGTGAAAAAGGAAGGCGCCGATAAGGAGCCCACATCATGCACATGCCAGGCAGATGGGACCGGGGGCGGCACGGTGTACTACAGAGATCCGAGCGGAAATGAGCTGTATACGCTAAACAAGTGCGACCCGCGGTACGCAAAATCGATCGGGCGTTTGCGCGGCGGAGAGAGCATGTCGTCGCTCCTTAAGGACCTTGCCGTACAGGGACTCTCCAGAGACGCGATAACGAACGAGACATCGAATTCCGACCTGCAAAAGGTGTTGGATTCATTCGACCCATCCGGCGCCCTGCGGGTGACGGATGAAAATAGAGCTGACGTGATAGACCTGCTCAGAAAAAGCGCGGTTGGCGATACTGTCGGTGCGCAGGCAGCGGCAAAGCGGCTCGGTCTAAACCCGAATCTATTCAGCGATGTTGAGATGTTGCAGCCGGCTGATCGCTTCAACAAGTATTCGGCTGCCATGAGCGAAGCGCAGCGCCAGCTTGGGCAGGGGATTGTGCGGGGAGATACGTTCGCCCCAGCGGCTACGTCGATAGTGAACAACCCAAGAGGCCAGCCGCGATATCCCGTTCAGAACCTAAGGAACGGCCAAAGAGTGGATCCGCGCGCCATTGGGGAGGCAGCGGCAGACGCAAGGGCACGAGTATGCGCGACTGTGAGAGTTTGTTACGTGACGCCCGAAGCACAGTTCGCAACTCTCATGAATGAAACCAATGGTAATGTCCGCGCCATAGGTGACAATGGCGGGTCACACAGCTTGGCCCAGGCGTATGCGCGTCAGTCTGGTTTTAGTAATTATTTATCCCGGTATCGGAATGTGTTCGGTGAAGACTATGTGCTGCACCGGATCAATCTTAAGGACCGTTCAATTAATCCGGAGTGGATAGCTTCGCAGAGCATGCGAATGCAGGCGATCATATTGCAAGATAAGGCACAAAGTGTTGGGGGGAGTTTTCCCCGAGCACTTGTGGCATACAACGGTAGTGGCCCGCATGCCGTAGCCTACGGTGCGCGAGCGTTGGGAAATGCAGCTGCCTTGCAGGTGGGTGCGGCTAATCCGTATTGGCAGGCGGCATATAATGCATCGAAGAGCGGCGCGCCTACCATTACTAATCTTGCAGCCCACGATATTCCTGCAATTAGTGGTTTGGGGTCACCTTTTGGCTTTGCGGGTTCGGGTGCAAGCGGGATATTCGGACTCGGAACCGGAATGCCCACAACCATAGGACGGCCGGCTTCCGTGGGGCAACCGACACCAATCGGGCAGCCCGCGGGAGGGGGAGCGCCTGCAGCGGGCGCCGGGGGCGTGCCGGCGGGAAGGCCGCAGCAGCCGCTACAAACGGTTCCAGTGTCGCAAATCCTTCAGCAGCAGGGAGGTACAGGCCAAGCGCGTCCGCCCGTTCCCGAGCCGGCGGTGGTGACTATCATCCCGCAGCAGAAGGCAGTGAGTGCCGGTACTCCCATTAACGTCGCGTGGTCGTCTGTGGGAGTTGCGGCGGTCTCGTGCAGGGTGCTCGCGCGAGATTCGGCAGGCACCGAAAGAGTAATAGAACAGGGAGTGAACGAGGGCTCGCAGCCGGTGCGTACGGACGACTTCGCCGCAGGCCCGGTAACCTTCACCCTTCGCTGCGCGGCTGCGGCGACGGGACAACCGGTGGAGAAGAGCGCGGTTTCGGAAATTCGCTAGAGTTTTGATAGAGTGTCGACGATGGACAGGGGGTTTCAAAAGCGTGAAGAGAACTTTCAGTGTGAGAACTGCGGCTGTACAGTAACTGGAGACGGCTACACCAACCACTGTCCGCAGTGCCTCTGGAGTAAGCATGTCGACGTGAATCCGGGTGACAGGGCCGCGGAGTGTCGCGGCATGATGCGCCCTGTGCGGGTCGAATCGCGCTCGGGAGAGCATCGCATCGTGCATCGGTGCGTCGCATGCGGCAAGGAGCAGCCGAATCGGGCGGCGCGAGGGGATAGTCCGGACGCCCTGGTCTCGCTTTCCAGTGCAGGGTAGCGGAAGTCGCGATGGCCACCTAGCGCTTGAGCATACATTGGCTCTGTAAAAACATACTCACATACTTAAGTATGTGAGTATGTCCTGTCGCGGAAACAGGCGGGCGTGTGGATTGGAAAGACGAGCGGGCATGGTAGATTGAAGCCCATGCAGAAAAGGAAGATTTTTATGTTGCTCGGCCACCCCGACAAGAGCGGCTTTTGCGGAGAAATAGCTGACGCGTACGAGGAAGCAGCACGCTCCGCAGGACACGACGTTACGCGCATGAACATCGGAGAGATGCAGTTTGATCCGATACTCTGGCGCGGCTACCGCGAGCGCCAGGAGTGCGAGCCTGATCTCTTGCGATTCCAGGAGCTCATCATGAACTCCGACCACTTCGTAGTCATTTATCCCGTATGGTGGGTTTCGATGCCCGCCATACTCAAAGGCCTTTTCGATCGCGCATGGCTGCCCGGCTCGGCTTTCCGGTATATCAAAACGAAGGCGGGCAATCGGACCATCTTTTGGCATCGGCTGTTCCGAGGCAAGACGGCGCGCATATTCATGACAAGCGGTACGCATCCTCTGCTTGTGCGCTTCCTGCCGGGCAACGTGAACGCACAACTGCGCTGGGGCATTCTTTGGTTTGCCGGTTTTAGCGTGCGCACGGACTGGTTCGGGCCGGCGGAGAATATCCCCGAGCACAGGAAGGCACGATGGCTCGAGCGTGTGCGGAAACTCGGATTGAAGGGAAGGTGAGAATCGCAGGGTTCGTATCAGATGCCTATGATGTGCCCTACAGCAGTTAGGAGTGCGCATAATAAAGGAAGAGGCTTGGCCGCTGCGGCGCCCGAAGCGTATTGTTGACTTTCTTAGGCACGGGGAATAAGCTCGCACAAGTGGCCGGTCTCAGTGGAGGCGGGCCGCTCTTTTCAACTGAATAGGGGATAAGCCAATGCGAATGAGCCCATGGCATACGTACTGCTGGCTTACTGCTCTCCTTGCTGCTGCGACGTTCATTGTCGTCCAGCAGGGAGTGGTAGCGTGGTTTCTCGAGCACTTCTCGAGTCCCATTACGCTCTCAGTGTCCGCGGCAATGCTACTGGTTTTTGCGACGGTATTTTTCGCCGTCGGCGCGCCCGCGGGAAAGATGCTTCATCGCGAATACCTGGCGCTTGCGGATATCGAGGACAAACTCGCCGCACCGAATGTAGATTCGCGCGAAGTGGTCCGCAAGATACTCGCCGAGAGCTACAACGGGCCGACCGTGACGCGTAGTACGCTCCGCATGCTCTCTAAGTTCCTCTCCTACAGGTCTCAATCTTGCAGGCCCGTGGACAAGGAACTGCTGATCGATCTCTATGAAGAGAAGATCATGGGACCGGTCAGCGTCATCGAGCACTATCGGCAGCTCCTGTTTTACCTGGGGCTGCTCGGAACAGTCGGCGGTGTCATCTACGCGCTTGCCGTCGGTACTATTCCGCAGACGGCGGAAGAGGTGCGTATGTTCAGCTTCACCACGCTCGAAGGCCTCGGCGTTTCCTATACGTCGACATTCTTCGGCATGGGTGGAGCTGTCGTGCTCTACCTTCTTGTCGGCCGATACGAGCGATGGGTGAATGAGATTTCCTGGACGCTGCGCGTGCTGCTCGAGGAAATTCTTATCATCGTCGAACGCGAGGCGTGCGAGGAGGTGGCGGCCGCAGAGGAGGTGCCAAAATGAGAATGCGGAGAAGAAAGGGACGGCGGGTAACGTCAGGCGATCCGGCCACTATCGGTATGCTTGACGTCGTCGCGCTTCTCGCCGTAATGACCATCCTCATTGCGGCGTTGGCGGTACCCTTCATCAACGAACCGCCAAAAGACGTAGCAGAGAAGCGAGCTCCTACGGAGCCCGTGCCCTTCTACGTCGAGCTGCGGTGGGAATATGGCCAGCCGCATGACGTCGACACGTGGGTACAGTGCGTCATAGTCCGGCCAGATGGAGTAAAGAGTGTTTACACGGTCAGCTATCGTCAGCGCCATGCCGGGTTTCTCGACCTCGTGTGGGACGACCTTGGCTCTCCAAGCCCGGTGAATTTCGAGCGGGTAGTAAGCAACTCCAACGTCCAGAAAATGCCGCCGAATACCTTCTGCAGGATCAATGCGCACCTGTACTCCTCCCACGGCGGTATGATGCCGGTAAAAGGAGACCTCACGGTCATCCTCGACAAGGATGCGCCGACCGAGGAGCTCCTAACCCCGGAGAAGGGGCTGCCGTTCAGTATCGTGTACAAGGGAGAAGAGGTGACGCTCTTTGAGCTTGCATGGGACGAAAGGGGGCAATTGATACAGGGCGCGATCGCCATGTATCCCAATGTGCCTCTGTCCTGCCTCGCGACGAGTATCTGCGGCAAGAAATAGGAGCAGCGCAATGCAAATAGAAGATGTCTATGCGCTCCTGCTATATCTGCGGGAGCTTTGGAACGGGTACGCATACCCCGGAACCACCACGGCGGCGTTCATGCAGTATGCGTTGGTGATCGCCCTCGGAGTGTTCGTCATTGGCCTGTGGCTTGCATGGGTGAAGAGCCGAGAACCCCGCTTGTGGGTCTCCGCTCTCGCAACTATGCTCGTCCCGGCTGCACTGTGGGCGAATTCGCACCTGTCCAGTTCGTTCCAGGGAACACCGGATACGCGGTGCGCGCAGTATGCGAACGGAACGCTTCGTTTCGTTCTCGTCGGCCTGCCGATAGTCGTGCCGGTCAGCACGGACAACGTGTTCGGTGCTCAGGCTTTTGCACTCACCGTTCGCGCGCCCCAGAAGTGGGGCGATGAGGTGCATCTGTGTGTCCTCTCACTGGATGACCCTAGGGTGAAAAAGCTGTATAAAGCATTCAGCGAGCTTTCGACGCGTCCGGGCTTCGGGGAGGCGGCTATGCGCGGCATGATCGGCTTCACGTTCGGCTCCGGCATTGAGTCGCCGAATGTGACGTGGGAGCCTGACCTCCCCCCCGAGGAGAAGGGAGAACCGGAGAAGCCGCCGCGTCGGGAAGATGCGTGAACATGGCTTGTTGAAAGAGGCCGCGACAAACTATGAGCATAGTCGCGGTCTTTCTTTTTTTTATAGGAACGGTACAGTACCCTCGTGTCTTCATTGAGCATTGGTATTGTGGGGCTGCCGAACGTGGGGAAGTCCACGCTTTTTAATGCGCTGACCCGAAAAGGCGTCCCTGCGGAGAATTATCCGTTCTGCACGATAGATCCGTCCGTCGGTGTTGTTGCCGTGCCGGACTATCGGCTACAGGCGCTCTCGAACATGTCACGCTCGCAAAAGACGGTGCCTGCGGCCATAGAGTTCGTGGATATCGCGGGTCTCGTCAAGGGCGCATCCGAGGGAGAGGGATTGGGCAATCAATTCCTCTCGCACATACGCGAGGTCGACGCCATTGCGCAAGTGGTTCGGCTCTTTGACGATGATGATGTTCACCACGTTCATGGGCAGGTGGATCCGCTGCGCGACATGGAAGTTGTTAACGTTGAGCTTGTGCTGGCGGATCTGCAGACGGCACAGAAGCGCTTGGAGCGGGTGGAGAGGGACGCGCGCGGGGGCGATAAGGCGCTGCTTGCCGAACGCGATGCTCTTTTGAAGATCATCCCCGCGCTTGAGTCCGGCCAGGCGGCACGTGCCGTGGAGCTCGACGAAAAGGAGCGTGTCGCGATACAGGGGTTACATTTGCTCACAACGAAACCTATGCTCTACGTTTTGAACAGGAAAAGCGGAGCCATAAACGTTGATGCGGAAGGTACGGAGAGATGGCGCGTACTGCGGCAGTTCCTCGAGGAAGCGGGTGCGCGCCATGTTTTTGTCGACGCCGCGGTAGAACATGAGCTGACGGATGTTGGCGACGACGAGCGGGCGGATTTTCGGCGCGAGCTTGGCGTGGCCGAGGATGGCCTGGACGCGCTCATTAAGGCGGGCTACGTGCTTTTGGACCTCATCTCTTTTTTTACGACAGGAGAGAAAGAAAGCCGCGCGTGGACTATCTCGCGCGGCGCCACCGCGCCGCATGCCGGCGCGGCCATACATTCCGATTTTCGTGACAAGTTCATACGAGCCGAAACCATCCAATGGGACAAGCTTTTGGAGGCTGGCGGCTGGGGGAGGGCGCGAGAAGCAGGATGGATACGAAGTGAGGGGAAGGAATACGTAGTGAAGGACGGCGACGTTATGGAGTTTCTCCACAGTTGACCGTAGCGGCGCATCCTGTGGTATAATTAATATTCTTAATAAAACAACACACATTATATGCCAGTCAAGGTTACGCCGAAGGATTTCTTTTTGTGGTTTGGTGCAATGGTAGCGCTCTTGGGAAGCGTCATTTCATTCATCGCACTCCTTTTCTCCTACATTGACCATGTGTTTCCGGACCCGCTTGCGTACTATGCGGACCCCTATTCGGGCGGCATGCGCTTCGCCATGGCAACCCTCATCGTTCTCGTGCCGGTCTTGATCATACTGATGCGGTTCATTCGGCAAGATATTGCAGCGGAACCCGCCAAGGGCGACTTGTGGGTACGTCGCTGGGCGCTTTTCCTCACGCTTTTTCTTGCGGGAGGTGCGATCGTCATAGACCTTATCACGCTCATTAATCATTTTCTCGGCGGAGAACTGACGACACCCTTCGTGTTTAAGGTACTGGTCGTGCTGTTCGTCACCGGCGGGGTGTTCCTGCACTTTATGGCGGACATGCGCGGGTATTGGAATGCGAATCAGGGCCAAGCGAAGATGGTCGGCTATGCGGTCGCCGTCTTGGTACTTCTCTCCATCATCGCCGGTTTTTTCATCATGGGAACCCCCGGCGAGGTGCGATTGTATCGGTATGACGACCAGAAAGTGAGCGACTTGCAGAGCATTCAGTGGCAGATAGTGAACTACTGGCAGCAAAAGGGCGAAATTCCCGAGGACTCGGCAGCACTGGAGGACCCAATCTCCGGTTTCCGCCTTCCGGGTGATCCGCAACCACCGCTCGCATACATGTACCGAAAGACGGGGCCGCTCTCATTCGAGCTTTGCGCGACTTTCAATCGGGAGAGCCGAGCGTCGCGAGCGCAGCCGGCGCGACCCGGCATGGAAGAGAATTGGCAGCATCCGGCAGGCGAGCATTGCTTCGAGCGGACGATCGATCCGGACAGATACCCCCTCTTCGAAAAACCAACCCCGTCACCCGTGCGGCCGCTCTAGCACGCTCTTCGCAGCGTCCAAGCGACGGCGTTGATAGGCGAGAAGGGACCATGTGGCGCCGACGAGCGCTGCGATAATGGCGGAAAAGTAGAGCGAAAGCGTCGCGAATGTGCCCGCCAGTATGTACAGTCCGAGGGCCGTGAGGAGAGACGTGCTGATAGCTGGTTTGTGTTCCGGATGGAACACAGTCGGCAGGAGGGCGAAAAGGAATCCGACTTGAACGGCCGTTATGACCGCATCTTGCCACATGCGGGCAAGTATAGCGCATTTGGTATATAGTATCTCGTATCATGAAGCGCTACGATCACAAGGCGGTAGAAAAGAAGTGGCAGGCAGCGTGGGAAAGGCAGGGCTTGTATACGACGCCGGACGATGCGAAAGGGAAGAGAGAGAATTTCTACCTGTTGACGGAATTCCCATATCCTTCGGGAAACCTCCACGTCGGACATTGGTACGCCTTTTCCGTGCCGGACATATTCGCGCGCTATATGCGCATGCATGGTAAGAATGTGCTCTACCCTATCGGGTTCGACGCGTTCGGCCTGCCGGCGGAAAATGCCGCGATAAAAAATAAGCTGAACCCGCGCGAGTGGACATACGGCAACATCGAACGTATGCGAGAGCAGATACGCTCGATGGGCGCCTCATTCGACTGGTCGCGCGAGGTGGTGACGTGCGACCCCGAGTATTATCGCTGGACGCAGTGGCTATTCCTACAGTTCTTCAACAAGGGGCTCGCGTATCGGAAAATGACACCTGCCAACTGGTGTCCGTCATGCAGGACGGTCTTGGCGAATGAACAGGTGGAGAATGGGCGTTGTGAGCGATGCAAAACGGAGGTCGTCCAAAAGGAGATGCTCCAGTGGAACCTTCGGATCACCGACTATGCTGACCGCCTGCATGACGATTTAGAGAAGCTCGACTGGCCAGAGCCGATCAAAGAGGCGCAGCGTGCATGGATAGGGCGAAGCGAAGGTGCCGTGCTGGAATTTCAAATCGCAGGCGCGGGAGAGAGTAAAAAGTCGGCAGCACACGCTCAAAAGGTAGCGCAAACCGTTGAGGTATTTACGACTCGACCGGACACGCTATTCGGTGCGACATACCTGGTGCTTGCGCCTGAGCATCCATTCCTAGAGAGCGTACGGCAGAAGGCAGAAGGCACGGGCAATATCGAGAATTGGGAAGAGGTGGAGAAATACATCACTCTAGCAAGAAAGAAGACAGAGTTGGAGCGGCAGGAGGGGAGAGAGAAGACGGGGGTAGAGCTGAGGGGCATACGAGCCGTGCATCCTGCGACGGGAGAGGAGATGCCGGTGTGGGTCGCCGACTATGTACTCGCGCAGTATGGAACGGGCGCCATCATGGCCGTCCCCGCGCACGACGAGCGCGACTATGCGTTCGCAAAAAAGTTCAACCTCCCGGTTCGGCGCGTTATCGAACCCGTGTTCTATGGCGACACAGGCGAAGGGGCGGTGCGGCCCGGTCTGCCGTTTGTCAAGCGCGAAGCGATCTGTGCGGTGGTGCGGAACCCGAAAGATGACACGTATTTGTGCAACGTGTGGAAGGGGATTGAAATGCGCGGGCTTCTCACGGGCGGACTCGATGGAGGCGAGGACAAGGTGCAGGCGGCGCTGCGTGAGATCCGTGAAGAGACCGGCTATACGGATGTACGGCTGGTTTCCGACCCCGGTTGGATCATCAATACGTTCTTCTATCACCGGCAAAAAAAAGAAAATCGATGGGCGCGCTTCCATATTCTGTTCTTCGAGCTTGAGAGTGAGGAGAAAGAGGCGGTGTCAGAGGAAGAGGAGGCGAAGTACGAATTCGTTTGGAAGAGGATGGATGAACTTAGGGATTTTTATACGGTGTACGAGGGCGCGTTCGTGGCAACTCTTCTCGAGAATCCCGACTACGTTTTTACAGGCAACGGCATCCTCGGTAACTCAGGCACATTCGATGAAATGAATTCGGAGGAGGCGAAGAGGGTCATTACCGAGCGGTATGGCCGGCCCCAAAAGACATATCGGCTGCGAGATTGGCTGGTGTCGCGGCAGCGCTACTGGGGCGTACCGATACCTGTGATTCACTGTCATGAGTGCGGAATGGTACCGGTGCCTGAGGAGTTGCTTCCTGTCGTGCTGCCGCCTGTTGAGGAGTATCTGCCGGATGGGGAAGGGAAGTCGCCGCTCGCAAAGGTGAAAGAATGGTATGCGGTGCCGTGCCCCGAGTGTGATGGCCCGGCGGAGCGGGAAACCGATACACTCGATACATTCGTGGATTCATCATGGTATTTCCTCCGCTACACGGATCCGAAAAACGAGAAGGAGTTCGCGGCAAGGAAGCGGCAAGAAAAGTGGATGCCTGTCGACCTCTATAGCGGGGGAGCGGAGCACACGACGATGCACCTGCTCTACAGCCGTTTTTGGCACAAGGCGCTGTTTGACTTAGGGCTGGTAGGAGAGAGCGAGCCGTACGCGAGGCGCATGAATCGCTCGCTCATCATGGGCCCGGACGGGCAAAAGATGTCCAAATCGCGCGGCAATGTCGTTGATCCGGACGAGGTAGTGGAGCGGCTAGGCGCGGACACCGTGCGCATGTATCTTGCGTTCATCGGCCCATACAACGAAGTGTCGACATACCCGTGGAACCCGGATGGCGTAGTCGGCGTGAGGCGTTTTCTTGAGAGGGTATGGAAACATGGCCAGGAAGTGGTACGCCGAGGGCAGGAGAGTGTGCCAGAGTTGGAAGGAGTATTGCATAAGACCATCAAAAAAGTCGGGGAAGATATTGCAGCGCAGAAATTCAATACGGCAATAAGCCAACTCATGATTTTCTTGAACGCTACGGAGAAAGCGGGCACGGTAGGCACGCCGCAGTGGAGAACGTTCCTAAAGCTTCTCGCGCCGTTTGCGCCGCATATGGCGGAGGAGCTGTGGCAGGCCCTCGGGGCGGACGGTTCTGTTCATCTTGAGTCGTGGCCTGCCTTCGAAGAGCGGTATATGCGCGACGAGAGGGTTACGCTCGCCGTGCAGATAAACGGTAAGGTTCGCGCGGAGATTGAGCTTGATACCGATGCGCCGCAGGAAAAGGCCGAACGAGCCGCGCGGGAAGCCGTTGCTGAGCGGCTTGAAGGTAAGCGCGTGTTGCGGACGATAGTGGTACAAAATCGGCTGGTAAACTTCGTCACTGAGGACTAAAAAGCATATACTCCTCCCGTGTCCGGCCGGACACGGGAGGAGTATATGTCACTTTTTAGACAACCGAGGGCCAGAGGGAGTGTCCTCTAAGGTATAGCCGGCGTTCAGTATCTTATCGCGCAGCATGTCCGCGCGAAGCCAATCCTTTTTCTTCCTTGCGGCCTCGCGCTCTTCGAGCATTGTGCGCACTCTCTCGGGAAGCTCGTCGGTCGTAATGGTGGCTGCAGGGGCGACTTCTTCCAGAGAAAGTCCGAGTACGGAATCGAACCGCTGAAGCGCCGAGCGCTTGGCACTCGGCGCGACTGCCTTATCCCGCACAAGCCCCCAGACGACCGCAAGTGCGCCGGGCGTATCCAAGTCGTTGTTAACGTGCAGATGAAAATCGCGCTCATAGGGAAGCGCGCTTCCTTTTGCATCTTCCGGTGGAACGGAAGCAGCGTATGCAGCCCGCAACCGTGTGAGTGATTGCTGCGCCGCCCCGAGCGCTTCCCAGCTGAAATTGGAGGGCTTGCGATAGTGCGCCTGCAGAAAGAGGTAGCGAAGCGCGAGAGGGTCGTACCCTCTGTCGACGATATCTAAGAGATAGAGTACGTTGCCTTCCGATTTTGCTATCTTCACACCCTCGAGCGAAACATGCGCGCGGTGCAGCCAAAAGCGCGAGAACGGCCTCTTGCCTGTTGCCGCCTCGGTCTGCGCAATCTCATTGTTATGATGTACCGGTATGTGCTCAATACCGCCCGTGTGTATGTCTATGCGCGAGCCAAGCAGCGAGCGCGCCATAGCGGAACACTCGATGTGCCAACCGGGAAAACCCTTACCCCATGGCGATGGCCACCCGAGCGTCTTGTCGAATTTCCACAAAAGAAAATCTATCGGGTTGCGCTTGTCCCCGGTCTCCTTAACGCGCGCTCCGGCCTTAAGGCCGGCGAGGTCTATGCCGCCAAGCTTGCCATATTCCGGGAAACGCGTCGTATCGAAATACACGCCGCGCGTCCCTACATATGCGTACCCTTTTTCTTCGAGCGCCTGTATCATTGCGATTTGCGCTGGAATATGGTCGCTTGCGCGGGGAAAACGGATGCGGTTCGTATCGATATTCAACGTCTGCAGGTCTTCGAGAAAAAGCGTCGTGTACTTCTCGCCCAGGGCGCGCATATTTTCAAGAGAAAGCGGCAGGCCCTCGCGCTGCAGCCCTTTTGTCATTTTGTCTTCGCCCTCGTCCTCGTCGGAGGTGAGGTGTCCGACATCAGTAATATTGATGACCTGATCTACGGTAAAACCGTTATACTCGAGCGTCCGCCGCAGTACGTCGGTGAACACGAACATCGAGAGGTTGCCTATATGCTGCCTGCCATAGACAGTGGGACCGCAGTTGTACATGCGCACTGGCTTGCCTTCATACGGTTCGAACAGCACCTTTTCGCCCCGCAGCGTGTCGTGCAGGTAGAGCGGGGGGTGAGGTGCGCGCCGATACCCGAACAGTCGCTGTAGCCACTGCATATATGCATTGTATCATCGCCAGCGCCGCGCCATGGTGCAGGCACTGGAGAGAGCAGGGAACATGTGCAATAATTGCGTTTTATGGATGAGGAAAGACATGATTCTAGGACAGTCGTACTTGCCGTCGTAGCGCTTGTCGGCACGGGAGCGGCCTTTTTTTTCGGCATGTCGATCGGGGCGCGCTCAAGCATGCACGCGGCGCTTCCCGCTCAGGTCGGCTCGGCGCTCGGTGTCCCGCCCACGCCGCCGGAGGGCGTCGACTTCACGCCCGTATGGCGCGCGTGGTCAGCCATAGACGAGAGGTACGTACCATCCGCCATTTCAACGACCACTGAACCGGTGGCCAGCGACGAAGAGCGGGTCTGGGGAATGATACAGGGGCTCGCATCGTCTCTCGGTGATCCGTATACCCTCTTTCTGCCGCCTGCAGATAAGGAGCAGTTCGAGGAGGACATGAGCGGCGCGTTCGAGGGGGTGGGAATGGAGATAGCAATTCGTGACCAGGTACTGACCGTCGTGTCGCCGTTGCGCGGGACTCCTGCGGAGCGCGCAGGCATACAGGCGGGCGATAGGATACTACGGATAGATGGGGAAGAAACGCGCGGGTTGGACATCACCTCCGCGGTACGGAAGATACGCGGTCCTAAGGGAAGCACGGTCGTTCTGACTGTTATTCGTGAGGGGTGGAGCGAGCCGCGCGAGCTGCCGGTAGTGCGTGATGTTATCAATATCCCCATAGTTACGACCGAACTGCGCCCTGACGGCATATTCGTTATCCAGCTAGCGAGCTTCACGTCGAACTCTCCAGGGCTCTTTCGCGAAGCATTGCGCGAATTCATCCAATCGGGTAGCAGTCGGCTCATTCTCGACTTGCGTGGGAATCCCGGCGGGTTCCTTGAAGCGGCTGTAGACATGGCTAGCTGGTTCGTTCCGAGCGGCCGCGTTATCGTGACAGAGGATTATGCGGGGAATTCCCCCAATGTCGTACATCGAAGCCGCGGATACAACGTGTTCAACGACCAGCTCGAGATGGTTATCTTGGTGGACCGCGGCTCGGCGTCTGCTTCGGAAATACTTGCAGCAGCGCTCGCGCACTGGCGAGGAGTGACGCTTGTCGGCGTCAATACATTCGGTAAGGGCTCGGTGCAGGAGCTTGTATCGATAACACCGGATACATCCCTCAAGCTGACCGTGGCCCGCTGGCTGCTGCCGGACGGCTCGCACATTCCTCTCGATGGCATTGCACCAGACGTGGAAGTAGAGCGCACCCCGGAGGATAGGGAAAAGGGGAATGACCCGCAGATGGACGAGGCAGTCAAATTACTTGCTCGATAAGGCGGACGAGTCAGAGTACGCGTATGAAAGTTATTTTGCTAAAAGACGTTGCCGGTGTCGGTGTGAAGGATTCGGTGAAAGATGTCGCCGACGGTTATGCGATGAATTTTCTCCTTGCGCGCGGGCTTGCGGAGGCGGCGACGCCCGAGAAGCTCGCGGCCCACAAAAGGCGACAGGAAGCGCGCAGCAGTGCAGAAAAGAATCAAAAGGAAGAAGAGCGGCGCATTGCACAGGCGCTTCGCGGCGCGCGCGTGACCGTATCTGCCCCGGCAGATGAATCGGGGCACTTATATCGGCAGGTTTCGGCCGCCGATATTGCAGAGGCGGTTTCCGCACAATTGAATGTTCCACTTGCCGAGCGGTGCATTCATATAGAGCGAGCTATCAAGCGTGTCGGCGAAGCAGCCGCCGAAGCGCGCCTCGGGGAAGAGCGCGTAACGATAACGCTTCTAGTGGAAGCCGCCTCTCGCTAAGCGGGAAGGACGTCGACCAAGCGGCGCCGCACGGTGCGGCCGTCGAAGTTCTTTTTACGCGCCGAGCGGAACTTTACCGTTCCTCCGGCAAGGGCGAAGAGCGTATGGTCTTTCCCGACACCGATGTTCTTGCCAGCCATGATCTTCGTACCGCGCTGCCGAACGATTATCTCGCCGGCACCCACAGGGCTGCCGTCAGCGCGTTTGACGCCGAGGTACTTCGGATTCGAATCACGCAGGTTTTTCGCTGTCCCGCCAGCTTTTGTATGAGCCATAGAATTAGTCGATAGTCGTTAGCGTATAGTCGATAGTGCAGTCCGCCCATGCCTTCGTTAGTAGGTTATGAGCGATGACACTATACAGTGGCCGGATAGGGAAATCAAGCACTTTTCCGTGCACGGTCTTTCAGTTTTTGGCGCCTCGTTGCCTGTGCGTTATACTCCGTAGCATGCTGGTCGTAGACGTCGAGGCATCGGGGACAGAGCCGCACAAACACTCCATCGTATCGATAGGCGCGCTCGATCTGTCTAACCCCACGAACCGATTCTACGAGGAGGGCCGCATATGGGATGGTGCACATATTATGGAGGGTGCCTTGGCGGTCAACGGGTTTACGGAGGAGCAAATAACGGACCCCGCGAAACCATCTGAAGCGGACGCTGTGCGAGCGTTTTTGCATTGGAGCGAAGGGTTGACCGAACGGACGCTTGCCGGGCAAAACGTTTCTTTTGACAGGGATTTTATACGGTACGCAGCCGAGAGGGCGGGGCATACGGATTGGCCCTTCGCATACCGCTCTATCGATACGCATACCCTTTGCTACATGCACATGGTGCACAGAGGACTAAAGCCGCCTGTCGCCAACCGCCGCTCCGCACTCGATCTGGATGCGGTCTTAAATTACTGCGGCATACCGATGGAGCCGACGCCGCACAATGCGCTCACGGGCGCCCTATCGCACGCAGAAGTGATATCGCGGCTTCTATACGGACGAAAGCTTTTGCCGGAATTCGAAGAGTTTGAAATTCCGTGGCGGCTCGGCTAGGGAAGGGAAGCGGGCTCACTTGTTGCGGATGTCCTTGCCGCCGTGGAAGCGCTCATGTATGTCGCGCAGATGCTTGTTGGTCACGTGAGTATATACCTGCGTCGTCGCGACGTTACGGTGCCCGAGAAGCTCCTGTACGCTCCTGAGATCCGCGCCGTGGAAAAGAAGGTCCGTCGCATAGGTGTGCCGCAGGGTGTGTGGTGTCACCTTTTTGGATAGGCCCGCAAGCATCGCCACGCGCGATATCATTTTCTGTATTGAGCGCGCGGCCAGCCGGCGGCTTTCTGCGTTGCGAGGACGCACATTGATGAATAAGGGTTTAAAGGTGTCGCGGCGGGTTGCGAGATATGCACGGAGCCAATGCGCAGCGCGGGGAGAAATGAAAATGGTGCGAACATGCTTGCCCTTGCCGACGATGGAGAGTTCGTACGTTCGGTCGGTACGTTTATCACTGAGAAACGAGAGCTGATCGGCATTGAGCGCAACAAGCTCGGATATGCGCATGCCAGAAGAAAAGAAAAGCTCCATAATGGCTCTGTCGCGAAGGCCAACGGAAGTAGCCGTATCCGGCACGGCCAGCATTTTTTCTATGTCGCGCACATCGAGGAACGATATCGTCTCCTCGCTTTTTTGCTTTGCGAGCTTCACTTTGGAGGAGGGGAGCGATTCAATGTCGCGCTCGGTAAAATAATCCAATAGCGCACGAAGCGCTATCAAATAGTAATTTTGAGATTTTTTCCCCAGGTAGGCGCCGGAGCGCGTTTTGTACTCGCGAGCGAGGTACAGACGATAATCCCAAATATGCTGGGCAGAGAGCTCATGGGGAAGGAGAGTGCCCTTCCCCGTCTTTTTTAGCCAGCCGGTAAAGAGTCCAAGATAGTGCGCATAGTTGCGTTGCGTGTTGTTGGACAAACCCTTCTCTACCTCGCAGTAATCGAGAAAGGGAAGTATGTGCTCTATTATTGGCATTGAATCCTGCCTCAATCCCATGGCGGAATAATACCATAGTGATAGGCGCACAATATATGTAAAGCGCCTGTACTGTGGATAATACAACCCCAGTCTACCATCTCCCAAAGGTTTAACCTTTGGCAAAGGTTAAACCTTTGGGAATAGTGGAGACTGAGAATTCCGAGGGCGGTAGTTTAGCGAATGCGTTCCGCCTCATCATCAAATAAATCACCGCTGAGCCGATTCGTGATTACTCACTATTTCGTGATTACTCCACTATTCCCCCGCCGACTTCATTTTAGAGATAATCGAGTGGGTTTAGATAGCCGCTCTGTGCCGATACCGGAATGGTTACGCCCTGGCGCGCACACGCCGTGGTTGCGGCCATGCCGTTTTCCCTATACCACGCACCGAGGTCTCGGACCTGTACCGCATCGGAAGCGAACACCGTAAAATGCAAATGCGGTCCTGTTGCATAGCCCGTAAAGCCGGAATACCCAATTATCTTTCCTGTGCCGACCTGCTCACCAAGAGAGACGCGTACGTCGGAGAGGTGCGCATAGAGCGTAGAGAGGCCGTTGCCGTGCTTTATAAGGACCCATTTGCCGTAGGAGTAGCACCCGCCGCCGTCCGTGTTGCCGGTACCGGCAACAATGCCTGAAAGTGCGGCTTTGACCGGCGTGCCGATCGATGCACGCAGGTCTATGCCATTGTGTGTACCTGATGCGTACAGGCGCCCGGAGGAGCTCGTGCGCCCGAACTGCTGCGTTATAAATACATTATCGAGCGGCCATCGAAGTATGCCCCGTCCAGCGGCTGGGACGCGTGTCGGATCAAGCGTGTACTCGAGCTTAGATTCGAGTTCGTCCAGTGCGCGCTGGAACTGGGCTTTCGCAACACGCTTTTCCTCGAGAAGTGCCTGGTAGTTTGCCTCCGTCGAGCGTGTTTGAGAAAGTAGATTCGCTTGTTCACGGCGGCTAATGTCGAGCGAGTGCTGTTGCGATGCCAGCGTCTGCCGCTGCACGGTCAGTTCTGCATGTTTCGCCTCAGACGCGGCTCTATTATCTGCGAGGGCTTCCCGCGCGCCCATCAGGCGCACGATGTGCGAGCGGAGCGCATCCTGCACCACGCGGTTTGTTTCCATCGTGTCCCACACTTGAGAGAGTGATGCGCTTCCCAGCACGGCCTCCACGAAGGTTTGATTGTCCAGTTCGTACAGACGGACCAGTGCTTCCTTCAGACCATCCACGCTCTCCTCCATTGAGCTCTCGGTAATCGCTATGTCACGGTCGAGTTGGCGGAGTTCTAGCTCGATAGTGCTGATGTTGCGCCTGGTCAAGTCCATGCGCGCGTTAAGCTGGCGTCGCGATACATCGAGCGCGGCTATTGTGCTTTCGAGGGTCTGTTTTTGCGCTCCAATAGCCGTCAGCTCCTTTTCAAAAACGGCGATCTCGGCCTCCAATTTAGCGATTTCCGCATTGTGCGCGGCCATCTCCGCACGAATCTCCCCGGCGCTCTGCCCGAAGGACCACGTCGGTACGAGTGTAAAGAGCACCAAAAGGCACGCGGCCGCAATTGGCAGTACGACGGCCTTCATACTTGGTCATTGCAACAGCGCGATAGCTGAATCAATGCGGGAGAGCGTCTCGGATTTGCCAAGTATCGAGGCGACTGAGAAAGGGTCGGGCGAGCGCTCCTTGCCGGTGAGTGCGTATCGAAGGGGCCATAGTACCTCCCCGCGTCCATGGTGGTCTGCATATTCCCATACAGTATGTTTGATTGCCTCGGATGAAGCAAACTCGTCTTCATGAAGCGCCTCCAGCAGGGCGCGCATTTTTGACAAATGCCCACATGTGTTGTCTTTACCCATACCTTTGTGAGGGATATTTTGAGCGTCCAAGACGGGTGGGGTGAAGAAAAAGTCGAATTCGGCTGCGGAAACAAGATCGTCAATATCACTCCAAACGTGCACTCTTTCTCGGAGAAGCGGCAGAAGCTTCTTTCCCCTCTTTTCATCCCATTGCAGCGAGCGGCTCTCCGCAGCAGCGCGAAGCCGCTCAATGGCGCTGCGCGCAAAATCCCCCGCATCGAGCTGAAGCAGATAGTGCCTGTTGAACCACCGCAGCTTCTCAATATCAAAAATGGCGCCGCTCTTGTTGACGTGTGAGAGGTCAAATACATTCCCCAGCTCGGAAAGCGAGAAGATTTCCCTATCGCCGCCGGGGTTCCAGCCGAGGAGCGCGAGATAATTCACCATTGCCTCCGGCAAAAAGCCCGCATGGCGGTACTCGCTGATCGACACTGCGCCGTGGCGTTTCGACAACTTGGAGCGATCGGGAGCGAGTATGAGCGGGATGTGCGCATAGGCTGGGCGTTCATAGCCGAGCGCTTCGAGAATGAGTATTTGTCGAGGCGTGTTCGAAATATGGTCTTCGCCTCGGATCACGTGCGTTACCCCGGCATCGCTGTCGTCGGCGACGACCGCGAGATGGTAGAGCGGCTCGTCCATGCTTTTGGCGATGACAAAATCGCTAAGCTCTGATACGTCGAACGAGACCTCGCCGCGAATGAGGTCGGTGAATGACACACTCCCTCCCCTGTTGCGAAATCGCACTACGCGCTTTTCGGGATCGTCGACGGCAGTCTCGGCCTCATACGCGGCGCCTTTCTCGATGAGCGCATGCAGCACAGTGCGGTATGCATGGCCGCGCTCGGACTGCCGCAGCGGCGAGGAAGGCTCATAGGAGAGACCAAGCCATTTGAGGCCGTCGGTGATGTCTTGTTCGTATTCCGGCTTGCTTCGGGTGCGATCAGTATCTTCCAGGCGGAACTTCATAGTGCCCCCGTGTTTCAACGCGAAAAGGTAGTTAAAGAGCGCGGTGCGCGCGCTACCGATGTGGAAGTGCCCTGTCGGTGACGGTGGGAAGCGGGTTACAACTTTCATATATGGTGCGCGGCAATATGTTCGCAGCAGTCCATAACTCGTCGACGCATGGGTGAAGATGCCTTACGCGTGGTGAGCAAGTGCAGTTTCGATAAGTATCTCCGCTATCTTCCTTGCGGCTCCCGGGCGCGCGTATTCTTTTGCGGCCTTGGACATGCGCGCCCTGAGCGCTTCGTCGGACATTATACGGTCCACTTCGGCAACGAGCAGATGCGGCGTTAAATTCCGCTGCTCGAGTACGGCCGCCGCCCCTGCGCGCGCGTAGGAGAATGCATTCTCCGTTTGGTCGTGTGATACGTCGAGCGGGAGCGGGACGAGTATGCTCGGCATTCCCCACGAGGCGATCTCGAAAATGGTGCCGCTTCCCGCACGCGCGATGACCAGTGAAGAGACGCCCGCGCTCATACGCATCGCGAGCGTGTTCAGGAGTCCGAATGCGCGGTACCGGCCCTCATGCGGCGAGCCGTGCAGGATTACTCGAGCAAGCCCTGCGACCTCGGCGAGGTTTTGCGCCCCCGCTTGATGAATAACATTATAGCGGTCGATAAGAAGCGGAAGTGCGTCCAAGAGCGTCTCATTGATGGCCCGCGCTCCCTGCGAGCCACCCATAACGAGAAGCGTCGGGACGCTCGCGTCAAGTTTGAGGAATTCATGCCCGCCTTCGGCGGCAGGTTCTTCTATCTCCTTTCGTATAGGGTGCCCGACACGGGCGATACGTTCGCGCACCTTCTCGGAAAAGTGCAGGGCTGCATCTTGGTGCGCGAGCGCGATCCATCGGGCAAATCGCGCGGACCAGAGCGATACGCGACCCGGCTTTGAATCGGCGTCGTAAATGACGGCGGGAATGCCCAACATCCGCGCCGAAAGAAGAGTCGGGAAAGCGGCGAAGCTGCCGGTCGAGAAGATGACGTCCGGATAGAGGCGAAAAAGAAGCAGCGTAGTCTGCATGACCCCCCATGCCGTTTTGAACGCATCAAGAACGTTCAAGAGGCTGAAGTAGCGGCGGGTCTTGCCGGCAGCCGCGGGCACGTATGTGATATCGTGTTCGGCAAGCGCAGCCGCATCGAACGGCTTTGGGCCAATG
>PFBM01000021.1:80298-100785 GCA_002773285.1 Candidatus Kaiserbacteria bacterium CG10_big_fil_rev_8_21_14_0_10_59_10 | reverse complement strand
TCAAGCAGCTTTTTCTCTTCGGCGATGGCCTCGATGGCTTCAACTACGGCAATTATCGGGTAAAAGTGCCCACCCGTTGAACCGCCTGTAAAGACAATCTTCATGGGACGATAGTAGCACGAGTTTGGCTGCTGCGAAGGGCTATTTGGTGCTGTAGCGCGAGATATTGAGGAGAATGCCTGCGGCCGCCAGCGAGATAAGCATCGCGCTGCCCCCTTGGCTCATGAACGGAAGCGGCATGCCGGTGAGGGGACCCATGCCGAGCATTGAGGCGATATTTATGTATGCCTCTGCGGCAAAATACGCGGCAATACCTATGGCGAGCAGGGCGCCGAACATATCCGGAGCACGCACACCTATCACGAAACCGCGAAGCGCGAGCAGCAGGTACAAAAGCACAATGACGCTCGCACCCGCAAAGCCGAACTCCTCCGCGGCGACTGCGAATATGGAGTCGCCCATCGGCTCAGGAAGATAGGTGAACTTCTGTACGCCCTGTCCGTATCCCCTACCCCACACGCCGCCGGAGCCAACCGCAATGAGTGATTGGTGGATTTGATATCCCTTTGATTGCGGGTGTGCGCTCGGGTCGAGGAACGTACCCACGCGCTCGCGCACGTGTTCTTGGGTAACGAACAAAAGCCCTGCGAGAACCATGCCGGCGGTGCCCAACAGTAGTACGTACCGCCAAGAAGCACCCGCGGCCAGATACATGATCCCCGCGGTGATGCAGATGACGCCGAGAGTGCCTATGTCGGGCTGAAAGTAAAGTATCAGAGAGGGAAAAAGAAGTATGCCACCGAGCCATACAAGCCCTTTCCATGACGCTACATCGCGGCGAAGCATGGCGAATGCGGCAGCTGAAGCAATAATGACCGCAAGCTTCAGCGCCTCGGCCGGTTGAAAGGTAAACCCGGCGATCTTTAGCCAGCGCAAGCCGCCCGCATGCTCCATGCCGACGAACGGAAGAAATACCGATGCCGTGAGGAGCACAGAGGCGACGTAGAGGAGAGGCGCAAGCGGCCGCCAGCGGCGATAATCAACGTACGCAGCTATCATGAGTGCGATAAGTCCCAGCCCTATGCCGAGCGCGAGGTGGTTAAATACTACCGACGACGTGTGTTCCGCCCCGCGCGCAAGGAAACCGAATGCTGCGGAGGAGAAGACAAGTACTCCCACTCCCAAAAGCGCCGAGAGCAGAAGAAGGAGCATCCTGTCCATCCGCGCGCGGCGCATAGCCCTAGAGTGCTGAAAGCGCCAAAATGACACCCGCGAAAGCGAACATGATGGAGAGCACCCAATAGCGCATGACCACTTTGTACCCGGGCCATCCAATGGCCTCAAAATGGTGATGAAGCGGGGCGACGCGGAATAATTTTTTGCCGAAATAGCGTTTTGCGACAACTTGCAGCACATCGGAGGCAACCGTCGCTGCGAGAAGCGCGCCGATGAGAGGCAGCACGGAAATTCCGACTCCCCCGCCGAGGCTGTCTGTCGTAAACGCGACAACGGCAAGCGTCAGCGTAAGCGCCATCGTACCGGTGTCGCTCATATAGAATCGTGCGGGAGGAATGTTGAACCAAAGGAATGCAAGAATGCCGCCTACGATCGCCGCTGTAAATGCGGCAAGATTTATCTGATCTTGGACGAACGCAATGATAGTGTAGGAAGCGAATGCGGACGCAAAAACGCCGCCCGACAGGCCGTCGATGCCGTCAATGACACCGGATGCGTAGAGAGCCAGCGACACTGCAATGAAAAGCGGTATAACAAGCCAGCCAAGATACAGCGGCTCCCCGAACGGGATATTGACGACAGAAACCTCCAACTTCTCGTAGAACCACCAGCCGATAAACGTGGCGAGCGCAACGACCATCAGCAGCCGATAGCGCAACGGGACTCCCTCGCGTTTTGTGCTGACTATCAGTATGTCGTCGATGAGCCCCACAAAGGCGCCGACGAGGAGCGTCGCGAGCGGTATCCATGTCTGATCGCGGCTTAGAAAATTGAGCTGCTCGAGCGCTGGAATGAGCGTTGAAGCAAGCGCGATACCGACAGACACCATTGCCACGCTCGCCCAAATGACAATGCCGCCCATGCGCGGTGCGCGCAGCTCGTTGCCGTTGTGGAGCCGGTTAAATTCCTCCGCCGCCGTGCCATCGAGCGCGTTCTTCCCTGCCGTTTTCTTCCAGGTTTTGTACTTGTACAGGTAGTGCGTGACGATGGGCGTGATGGCTATGCCGACCATAAAGGCGGCAGTCGCGGGTACCAGTACTCGAACCACGTCTGGCAGCATGAGCCCCATTGTACAGTGGCTCAGCTGTGCGGCCTAGCGGGGCACCTGTGGCTAAGGAGTCGGCGCCGCAATGGCTATACGCGCAGCATTCATAAGGCTGCGCATGTCGTGGAATCGGCCCTCCCGTGTCGAGCCGAGGACAACAATGGCCACCGGGTGTGCGAGGCCGGCATCGAACAGGATAGCCAAGTTGCCGCCTGCAAGGTCGGTAAAGCCGGTCTTGCCGAGAATGAGGCCGGCTATCTCGGGAAGTATGGCATTGGTGTTGTGCGCTTCCGGGAGTTCCGCGTTCAGTGCAAAGAGGGCGGCAGCGTCTTCGGTTGTTGCGGCGAACAAGGGAGTATGAGTGCGCGCTATGTATGAGAGCAGCTGCGCTATATCGCGCGCGGATGATACGGCACCCGGTTGCGTCTCGCTGAGATCGAGGCCGGTAACGTTGAGAAAGTACGTTTCGTGCAGGCCTAGTTCGCGCGCAATGGCGTTCATGCGCCAAAGCGCCGCACCACCCGGAGGCGCCTCTGGAAAGCGCGCGCGAAGCGAATCGTCTGCGGCCTCGGCGAGAGCTTCAGCACCTACGTTCGATGATGCAATTAGCGTATAGTCGATAAGGTCCCGCGCTCGCCATACCTGGCCCGCGCCGAGGCCGCCCTCACCTCTCTCTACCGCAGCGCGGCTGATGGTCAGTGCCTCGGGGCCTTCAAATACATCCGCAATAGCGAGGACGAGTGCGACCTTGGTAATTGAGGCGATCGGCAGCTGTGCAGCGGCATTTTTCTCATACAGGGTGGCGCCTGTAGTTACGTCGAGCACAATAGCGCTGCGTGCAGCGACATGCACGTCTTCATAGCCCGAGGCGTACATGGCCTGTGCGGCAGCTGCATGCTGCGCGCTCTCCCTGGGGAGAGGAGCGCCGCCTTTATCCAGTACCGCTGCAAGTGCAATAACGCCGCAAAGCACAACGGCGAACAAGGCCGCCCTTTTTTTTGACCGGATACGCTCCTCGACAGCGGATGAGGTATCGTCAGCTTGAGCGCTCTCCAGCGGTATCGTCACTGGCGGTTCCTGCATCATGCGCATCGTGTTCGGCCGAGCTCTTGAATTCGGCCAATTCGCTCGCGATTGTATCATATTCGGGCAACTCCCGCGTGGAGCCGACGCCCAGGTGCGCAAGAAGTTCAGTGGACGGCTTATAGAGGAATTCTCGTGCATCCGCAGCGTGGCGCTCCCGTTCGATCAGGCCGCGGGAAAGGAGCGTTCGTATGGTGGAGCTGGAATTTACACCCCGTATGTAGTCGATGTCTGCACGAGTTGCCGGGCCCTCGTAGAGCAGGATGGCTATGACTTCCAGGCCCGCGTCCCCTATTGCACGCTCGTCGTCCTTTTCGCGCTGCCTGCCCACGGCCTCAGCGCCCGCGGGAGATGTCGTAAGTGCGGCGTCCGTATCCGTGCGCACGAGCGCAAGACCTGTGCCAGCGAGGCGCTTCTCGAGTGCGTCAAGCGCGCGCAGTATGTCGTATGTGTCGCATGCGAGCGCTGACGCAAGTTTTTTCAGCGAGATGGGCGCACCTTCGGCAAAGAGAAGCGCCTCCGCCTCCAAGGCGAGCTTTTCTAAGTTATGCGCGTCCTCCGGCATACGTACACGTGCTAGGCACCGTATCGCGGCGCTGCCAGTTCGTCGCGCTCGATAGTAATGTCGGTAAATCTCCCATCCTGCGACGCTGAAATGCGGCCGCTGCGGACGAGTTCAAGTACGGCCAGAAAGTGCACGATCTGTTCATGTACGCCGGCGGACTTCGTAAGCTCGCTCCAGCGTGCGCGGAGGGAGGATGCGAGCCGCTCTTGGATGCGTGTGATAACCTCTTCGAGAGCGACGACAGGCGCAACGACTGCTTCGGCAAGCTTCTCCGGTTTAGGGAGTGACGAGATAAGCCGCAGTGCAGCATCGTGAAGCTGTTCGATGGTGGTTGTCTCGCCCGGCGCGAATACAGCGGTTCTGTTCAATGCGGCAAGAGATGGCGCCTCCCTGGGCAGGTAGAGGGGGCGCATGCCCCACGCCTTGCGCAACAGCTTGGCTGCGGCGCGCACCTTCGCATAGCGCCTCAAGCGCCGCTCAAGCTCGGCGATGTCCGCGGTCTCCTCCTCTGTGAGAGAGACGTCGGGCAACAGCGAGCGCGATTTTATAAGAAGCAGCGTCGAGGCAATGACGAGAAATTGCGACGTTTCTCCAAGCGGAAGCTTCGGGAGCGACTGGATGTATCCGATATATGCGTCACACACCTCGGCGAGCGTAACCTCGGTAATGGAAAGCTTGCGCGCCTCAATGAGTGCCAACAGGGCCTCAAGCGGGCCTTGATAGCGCTCTGTCGCAATAAAAAACCCTGCTGCGCTGCTGCTACTCATGGCGGGGTGGTTTTTGGAACGTGATGCCGAGCTCTTGAAGTTGCGCGTCCGAGAGTTCCTTCGGAGCGCTCATGACAGAGGTTTGCCCTCCGCGCGTCATGGGGAACGCCTGGACTTCACGGAGGTGCTCCTCTCCCGCAAGTGTCATTACAAGCCGTTCGACGCCGAGTGCGATACCGCCATGCGGCGGTGTGCCAAGCGAAAAGGCCTTGAGCATGTGGCCGACGCGTGATTCGATCTCTTCGGGCGAATGCCCCATTACCTCGTACGTAGCGCGCAGCAGCTCCGCACGGTGCGCGCGAATGCTGCCCCCGCCGACTTCGAAGCCGTTGCATACCAGGTCGTATTGCGCCGTAAGGATATCCCCGATACGTTCCTTTTTCAGAAGCAGCTCCGCGTGCTCCGGTATGGGTGCTGAGAAAGGGTTGTGCGTGAACGTCCACTGGCCGTCAGGTGCCTGTTCGAAAAAAGGAAAACGGTAGACCCAGGCAAAGGATAGTGCGCCGTTTATCTTCTCTTCCTCGGTGCGCATGTCGAACTTATCCGTGCCGAATCGCTCCATTGCATCCGCGAACGTAAAGCGTGGAAATGGTTTCTGTGCTATGTGGCGACCGAGTTGCTCGGCCGTTTGGACGACCATTTCCTCGATCAGTCGCATGACGTCGCCCTCCTCAACGAACGACATCTCAATGTCTATCTGCGTATGCTCAAAGCCGCGGTCGGAGCGCAGGTCTTCGTCGCGGACGGCGCGGGCGAGCTGGAAATAGCGCTCGAAACCACCGGCCATGAGAAGCTGCTTGTATTGCTGCGGCGATTGCGGAAGCGCGTAAAATTTCCCCTTGTGAAGCCGCGACGGAACGACGAAATCGCGCGAACCCTCCGGCGTCGATTCCGTCAGAAGCGGCGTTTCGATCTCGACGAATCCCCTCTCATGCAGAAACTCGCGGCATGCATGGACGAACTCGCTCCTGAGGCGGATGATTCGCTGCATACGCTCGGAGCGAAGGTCGACATAACGGTACTTCAGCCGCACCTCTTCGTTGAGCGCGGCGGTATCCACTGTGATGTCGAAGGGCGGCGTTTCGGAAGAATTTAATATTTGGATGCCGGATACTGCGACCTCAATGTCGCCATTGGGAACATCGCTATTGACGTTCTGTGCGGGGCGCGCGCTCACCTCGCCTTCGACCTCTACCACGAATTCTCGAGCAAGCTCCTTGGCCGTATCCAGTGCGGGCGATTTTGGCAGGACGACGGTCTGCACGCTGCCTGTCGCGTCGCGTATATCGAGAAATACCATTTTGCCTTGGTCGCGCCGCACACTGACCCAACCCATTATAGTTACGGTCTTGCCGACATGGTCGCGCAGGTCTTTGATTAATGTTCGCTCCATATTAGATCGTGACGCCGATCGCGCGGCGAACATCATTCATTTTGCTGCCGGCGATTGCGCGCGCCCGCTCACTCCCCTCTTTAAGTATTCGGCGCACATCATCGTCGGAGATGGAATCGCGCCTCTCGCGCATCGGTGCGACGACTGCCTCGATATCCTCGATAAGCGCCCCCTTCAGCGCCTGGTACTTGCCCTTGTTCGCTTTGTACAACTCGGAGAGCTCACTGCGCGTTCGGAACAGAGAGTGGATGTTATACACATTCTCCGGACTCTCCGCCTTGGAGTCGGTGATGATGCTCATGACGGCCTTTGCAATCTCGTCTTTCGTGCCGAAAAGCGGGATGGTGTTTTTGTAGCTCTTGCTCATTTTCTGGCCGTCCGTGCCCGGGACCGTGGCGACAGAATCGAGAATGTGCTCTTTTGGTTCGCGGAACAGCTCCCCGTACGTGTTGTTGAATTTTGCCGCCGCCTCGCGCGCATATTCGATGTGCTGCCGCTGGTCCTGCCCCACGGGCACGATATCGGTGTCGTAGAGCAGGATGTCTGCGGCCATGAGCATCGGATACGCGAAGAGGCCCGCGTTCGCCTCGAGCCCTTTTGCGACCTTGTCCTTATACGCGTGTGCCTGCTGGAGGAACGGCACAGTCACGAGGCACTGAAATATCCATGCAAGCTCGGTGTGCTCCGGTACGTCGGATTGCTTGAAAATGGTCGACTTCTCAGGATCCGCTCCTGCTGCGATGTAATCTTTTGCAATGCCCAGGATGTTCTCACGCAGCGCCTCCGGCTCTTTCAGTGTCGTCAGTGCATGGTAGTCGACTATCATTAGGAAACTCTCATACTCGCGCGAGAGCTCGACGAACGGCTTCAGCGCGCCAACCCAGTTGCCCAGGTGGAGCGCGCCGGAGGGCTGCAGACCGGTCAAAAGGCGCTTCATATGGGTGCATGATAGCAGAAAATGCGCCACATTCACGCACGTCAGGCGGGTAGCTCGACGATGAACCGCGAACCCTTCCCCTTCCCTTCCGACTCCGCCCATATGCGGCCCTTGTGCGCCTCGACGATAGATTTGGCAATGAAGAGCCCATAGCCGGTCGAGTGGACGTTCACTTTTGTCGATTCCTTCCCGCGGCCGCCCTGGGTGAAAAGCTGCGCCATGTCCTCCGGCGTGATGCCGACGCCGGTGTCGCTCACGGTGAGGCGGATTGTTCCAGTATCGCGCTCAAGCGCGACTTTGACGGAACCGCTGAGCGTGTAGCGGATGGCGTTGTCTACCAAGTTGCGCACCACGTGTTTTTGTAGCTTTTCTTTGTCGCCGCGCATGACGTACGAACCCTTCTTTGCGCTGAAGGTGAGCGCTAGATTGCGTTCGCGCGCGCTCTCCGAGAGGTCGCGGACCACCTGCTCCGCAAGCTCGCGCAAGTCGAATTCTTCTCGCGCGTAGGTAACCGAGCCGCTCTTCATGTCGGAAGCCTCCAGTATGCTCATGACAGTCTCCACGCCCTTGCGCGTGTCTGCGAGCGCGAGGGCCGCCACGCGCTTGAGCGATTGCGGCAGCGCCCCGTAGTCGCCTTCGGTTATGGAAGCAAAGGCAGCTTGGTTCTTCGTGAGGTAGCCCTTCACCTCGTGGCTTATGAAGTGGAGGAGCGATTCCTGTTGTGCGTTTATGATGTGCAACTCGCGCTCCTGTTTCTCGATGAGTTCCCGCTGCTCTACTTCCCGTATAACGGCGCGTATCAACAGCACGCCCGCCGCGAGAACGAGGAGAAAGATAGACGAGCGGAAAAGCAGGATCAGCGCGTCGGTCGAGAAAATAATTTCGGCAAACACTCCTATCGCGAGCACGAACACGAGCGTTGAGACCGCCGTCACTTTGATGTTAAAGAGCTTGTGACGGAGAATCGCGTATGCCGTAAATGCGATGAACGGAAAGATAAACACCGCGGAGAGCGGCAAGAAACGCGGGTTATCAAATGCCGCAGGCAGGATCAGGTTGAAGATAAGGATGAAAATGAACGTGATGAGCGTGCCTGTGCCGATTAGCACGATTGGCAGGCGATCACTCGGCGTAGCCCGATACGCCTTTCTGATCAGGAGCAGGATGCCGGATATGATAAGCAAGGAAACGATGACCCCGAAAAGTGGCATAATGGGGCCGTTAGAGATCGACGTAATAACACCATTGGGCGAAACACTGGTCACTTCTTTGAGTGCAAGCGGGGTCAGTGTTGCCGCTGATATCAAAATTACGGCCGGAATCGCTGCAAAACGGTACCAGGCCGGAAACGCAACGTTGGCGCGCGGAAAGACGTAGCAGAGCTGGAAGAAGGAAAAGGCGTGCCACGCGCCGAGGAAGATAATAATTCGTACGATCCATAATCCTGCCTCGGGGTCGGACGGCTGATACTGCAGGTAATTCGCGATACTCCACAGCATTGTGATTATAGAAAATGCAAAAAAAGTGCGATTCGTAATGCTCGCCTTCTCACTGAAAAGAATGGTGAATCCGAGCACACCGGTGCCGGCAACAGTTATGCCAACGGCGAGAAGATCTAAGTTGAACTCGATCATACGAAACGTGGAGGTCTGCGGCGCGCGCGAGCAGTGGCAGGTCTTTTAGCTTTCCCTACGCGCAATATCATCGCAATTGACTCATTCGTGCCGGCACCGAAGATATTGAGCAACGTATGGCGGGATGCGAATACGCGTTCGCGCAGGTCTGCGGGAATATCGGGGTCACTCGTCCTTGAAAGGTATTCAGCAAGATACAGAAGGCCGGCAAGCGGTTGCGCCGACAAATCGCGGTTCGTCAGTTCTAACCAAGCGCGCTGCATGCATCGTCCGGCATATATAAAATCTACCGGCTCTACCCTATCAAGAATTGTTGCCACGCATGCCGCCGATGTTGCGTATACGGCCGCATTACTCTTGGCGGCAAGTTTTGAGAAACCCACCGTATTCAGCGCACGCATTATTGGCCAGTGTCGGATAAGCTTAAAGAGCAGTTGTATCGGCGGCGGCAGCTCGGTGGCCTTGATATACAGGCCCGGCTCTCCCTTTGACGCGGCGACGGAGGACCAAATTAGGCTCTTAAAGAACAACGAGTGCAATTTTCTTGTGCGTAGTGCTGTTTCTTCCATTATGCTTGCAGCTTCAGAAATCGCGGAAACAAGCGCTGCATCGGTAACGACAACGGTTCGGCAATGTTTTTCCCGGATTTCTGACAACGCTGCTATCTCGTCTGCCTGAAGTGGCGCATGCACGTATGGGCCGCGGTTAGTGTGTCTGTCACGGATCGCTCGGTATAAGGGATGGCCTGGCTCCCCATCCTCTGCAAAACTCACGCGTATGACGGCAGCGTTTTCGGTTGGAACCATCGAGGCGCGACAGCAGAATTCCTGCGCGGCGATCGCTATATTCTCGAGAAGTGCTCCTGTGGCTATGAGCGTACCTCGGCCATCGACATTCAGGATCGGATGGTCTTTCTCGGGATTCGCCGTAATGAATAGGTCGCTTCCCTCCAAACGGAACGTCCACGGTTGCGAATTATCACCGGAGGGCGCCCATATGGCCTCCTGCACGATCTTTTGTATGATTTCCCTCATACCGACTCGTCGGCAAGGCCTAGAGCAGCAAGATAGCGGGCTCGACCCATAGCCCGCTTTTTTGCAGTGTGCGGCGAACTGTGATCCGGATCAAGCGCGGCATCCATGCTCACGTCGAACTTTCCTGACGGGAGCGGCTCATTGCACGCCAGGCGCTTCAGGGCTGTTGCGATCACGACGCCGGCCAGCGTTGCCGCGTTGCCGAGCTGGGGCCAGGAATAGAGTGACTTCCCTACTTCGATGAGCGACGCGAGCATCCGCTCAGTGACAAAGTCCTGCCCCGCGATCTTCGTGGCAAGCTTCGGCAAATGATGCGCGGGGAAGCCAGAAAACGTGTGCTCGTCGACGTCGCCGATAGCCCCGTGGAAAAGCGGCCGCTCAGGTTCAAGATCGAAGCGTTCGACATCCGCGATAACATTGTCCCCATTGTCCGTCGCCATGATGACCGGGATACGCCGCTCGCGTGCGGCGAGGCGGAGCAGTATCTTTAAATCAAGTTTATCCGTCTCCTCTACAAGTACATCCACATTGTCGAGGAAATCGTTCATGGAATCCTTTGAAACACCATCGTCAAAGGATGTAATGTCCGCGTACGGATCAAGTTCCCAAAGCTGCTCTCGAACCAGAGCGGTCTTTTTTCGGCCAATATCAACGAACGTGGAACGGATCCTATTCAGATTCGAGGGGGATAGCGTATCGGGGTCCGCAATGTGTATGATTTTACCGCCCCCTATGAGCCCAAACGTAAGCGCACCATGACTGCCGACCGACAAGCCGGCGTATGCGACCCTAAGGTTGTACATGCTGCGCTGTTCGGCCTCAACGATCAAGTTTTTGTTTCGAGCCGTTCGTATCTCAAAATGCTCATCCTCCGGCAAGTAGTGTACGAGCGAATGATTCCAGGGAAAGTAAAACCATTCACCTAGATCTTCGAGTCGTTGTTTCCCCTTATACTCGTCAATGAACGCCTCGAGTTCCCGTTCATGGTTCTCGTCGAATTTAAAGCGCGGGTTTCGGATAAAAAACAAGTCCTCGAGTAACGTCTCATACTCGTCAATCACCCGCAGAGGCTGCAGACGCAGGCGGAATTCTTCCAGCGTCTCTCTTGATCGTATGAGCCGCTCCGGAGGCATTTCGTTATTCTACCGTATTCACGCAGTTTTCTGCACCCACATTTGCTTGATATCACGCTTGAAATACAGCTGGTCCTCATATGGCCAAAAAACTAGGCGGGGCATTGCGCGGTCGCCGAGGTGATTCGAAAGCTCGCGGAACTCGGCGCTCCGCTCTCGCAGTTCTTTAACGATCTCCGCGCTCATCTGTGCCCCAAGTGTCTTGGGTGCCTCTTTGCCTTTCTTAAGCTCGAGGTTTATCTCGAGGAACTGGTCGTGCGCTTCGTCATATTTCGTGACGAGTGTAAACCGCCCGGTAACGAACGGCTGAAATGTGTTGCGCAGCAGGGCCTCGCGTACCATGCTTGGGTAGATCTGTAAGCCATACAGAGTAGTCGAGAGGTCTGTGCGTTCGTACACATATACGAAGGGCATTTTCTTGAACGACGGGTCAATACAAAGTTTCTTTGTCGCTGATTCGATATCTATACCGAAATTCGACATCGTACGTGTAATGTCGGCATACCGCAAAATGCCGCCGCTATCGCCTAAGCGATACCGGACGAGAGGCATTACGCTGTCGGCAGACACGTACAATTCGCCCTCTAATGCCTCAAAGAAATAGTGGCGCGCATCGTACTGTGCGAGCGTGGGCGTCTTTTCAATATTTCCAAAGAGCGCAGCGTATGCGGCAGGATGGTCGTATGCTATGCGACGAATAAGGATCGAAAGAGGGGTCTCGGAGGCCATAGCACCAAGTTCCGCAGTACCGTATATGTTCATCGTATCGGTGAGCGCGTTCTCTATGCCACCCGCTTTAACCAGATAATCGCGAAAATGCTCCGTAAAAGCTTCAGCGGCCGCTACAATGGCTATTTTCTTTTCGCGCAGAATTCTACCCTCGGCTGCTAGTTCATCGAAAACATCCTTGATGAAAGGCGGGTACCCGGCAAAAATAAGTTGCTCATAGCGAGGGGCGAGCTTGCGCGCGATATTGAGTATTTCCTTCATGTTGATACCCGGCGTGATGATGCCAATGGGGCGTCCTCGCCTTCTACCCATCCGTGAGAATGCCTCGTAGGTGATGAGACCTCCTATCCAAACGCCCATGCCGAAGCACACGATAACAAGCGTCGACGCCTTCTTTGAGAGCGAACTACCCACGTAGAAACGATCGTGCAATTCAGCGGCGCGCTCGTGGATGCTATCAGAGCGAGGAAAGTAGAGTGGCTCACCCGTCGACCCAGAGGTTGAGGTCATAACGTGAGGTACGGAATGCTTCCCTCGTCGGAATAGCTCATTGTAAGGATATGCGCGGAGGTAATTGTCTTTTGTCAGATATGGTATGTGAGCGATATCTTCGCTGCTCCTGATAGCAGCTGGCCGCACCCCCTGTTTCTTAAGGAAGCGGGCATATGCAGGGACGTTTTTTGCTGCGTCGCGAAATAAAGAAAGGATCCGACCATGGGCACCAGCGGCAGCGAAGTTTGTTGATGCTTTAAACGCCGGACTCGTCAAGCGTTTCTTCGCACGGGCAGATAGAGTAGAGTGCATACGAACGACCAGTGTACTATAAGACAAAGAAGATGGTCTGTATAGGGCTAGGAATTGATTGCGCTGCGGATGCAGCCAACTACGCGTGTACGATGTTCTGGCGCGGGAATCGCTATACGCAGTGTATTGAGGAGAAGTCGACTACCCACGGGGTTAAAACA
This sequence comes from Candidatus Kaiserbacteria bacterium CG10_big_fil_rev_8_21_14_0_10_59_10, assembly GCA_002773285.1. Classification (GTDB taxonomy): domain Bacteria; phylum Patescibacteriota; class Minisyncoccia; order Phycocordibacterales; family UBA2100; genus UBA10103. The sequence goes on along the minus strand of PFBM01000021.1, from coordinate 88,264 downwards.
GAGTGACCCCCCATCAGCTACAAGGATGCCATCGCGCGCAAGCTTTGCCGCAATTGTGTCGGCGCTCTCTACCCTAATTAAAACAAAGTTGCCAAAAGATGGGTACACAGTGACACCGGTAGCAGCCAGCTCTTCGGAAAAACGCGCCCGCTCCTTGATCAACAACGTGCGTCGCTTTGCAAGCAGCGTATTCGCGTCAAGCAGTGCCAAAGCAGCGCATGTGCTCGGATGAGCAACTGGCCACGGCAAAAGCTGTTCGGTGAGTGCAGCGGTTATATCCTCCGGCGCCACAGCATAACCGACGCGTGCGCCGGAGAGGCCGAATCCTTTTGAAAACGTTCGTACAACGATAAGCGGGACTGAGCCGATCTGTGCAAGGTACGTAGGGTTGTCGAACTCATAGTATGCTTCATCCAGTACGACGAGCACGTTATTTTCGCGCGCACGGTCGAATATACGGCCCATATTGGATTCGGTAATGCGTGAACCAAGTGGATTGTTAGGTTGGCACAGGAAGAGCGCCGTGCCGCTCGTCATGCTGTCGAGTATGGTATCGATCGGCATGATGAACGCACCGTCTCTTTCGGTAAAAGCGAGGGGCATAATCGGCAACCTCACTCGAGACAATATTTTTTCGTACCCGTAAAATGTAGGCAGCGGCAAAATCGCGCGTAGGTTGCGCTCGACACACACCCTGGCGATCGCCTCAATAATGGCATCGGAACCCGCGGCTATAGAAATCATGCTTGTCGGCTTGCCTGTATATGCGCTGAGTGCCTTCCGTAGCGACTCATACGACGGGTAGAGCGGCAGCGTAGCGGGACTCATCGCCGCCATACAAACTGCGATGAGTTGCTCATCGAGCAACCAATATGACTCGTTGCGATGGAGTGGTAACAAGGCATCCACGGGGCTCATACACTACCGCCGGGCATATGCGAGGAGGAGCAGTGCCGCAAGCAGCCACCAGAAGCCGTAGGAAACACCGAATACTCCTTGGACTGCCGGGGAGAATTCCCACAAAGTGGAGAGTGCCGGCGTCGCGACCCACACTGAAGCGGCGATAGCGGCCGTTGCGAGGCCGGCGGCAAGTGCAGCCGGAAGCCCTCCTCCCTCGTACCCCCAGTCGAGCGTGCTGTTGCGAAGCAGCGCGTAGAAGACAGTAAGCATGACCGCAAACAGGGCCGCCTGTGCGTACGGCGTGTCGAGGCGCTCGACCAGCGCATCTGCGTACGCCGCTTGCGAGATCGCAGCAATGCCAAGCGGAGCGATAAGAAGAGCGAGGGAAAGTGCGAGTGCGCGGCCCGCGCCGGAGCGAAGCGTGTCGAGCGCGATAATTGCGGCGAGCGCGGACAGAATAACCCAGTCAATGGGCAGGCCTTTCGCTAATTCCACGATGCCATCTACTTCCACATCCCTATTGTAACGGGCGCAAGCGGCCTTGGTAGGCGCTTATGCACAACCCGCTCCCACTTTTGGAACGCTTTTTATCGAGCATCGGAGATTCCCGGTACGCGTGACGTATCTTACAATCCAGCGATGCGGAGCTGCTCGATGAGCTTCTTTGCTTCCTTGGACAGCTTTTTCGGGAACTCGATATGCACACGCACCAAAAGGTCGCCGCGGCTTCCTCGCCCGTTCGGGACGCCCTTGCCTCGAACGCGGATAAACTCGCCGTGCTCGACGCCCGCAGGCACCGTAATGGTCATCTCGCCGTCCAGCGTGTCGATGCGATACTCGCCACCGAGCAGCGCGTCGGTGAGCTTTATCGGCAGTGTCGTGACCAAGTCGCTGCCCTCTCTCGAAAAGTGCGCGTCATCTTTTACGTGCAACTTGACGTACAAGTCACCCGCGACGGCGCCGGGGGCGGCTTCTCCGCGCCCGGGCATGCGTATCATTTCGCCGTCCGAGACTCCCGCCGGGACCGCTATGACTATCTCCTCCTGCCGGCGCAAAACGCCTTCTCCAGCGCATGCCTCGCAGGGCGTCTCCGGAATCTCTCCGCGCCCCTTGCAGCGCGGGCACGTGCGCATGGACGTGAATGTGCCGAAAAATGAGTTCCGCGTCTCGCGAACAGCGCCTTTGCCGTTGCAGCTCTCGCACGTGCGCATTGCGGTTCCCTTCTTTGCGCCGCTCCCCTTGCATATGTCGCACTCACCCACTTTTGAAATGAGTACGCGCCGCTCGGCACCGAAGATCGCCTCTTTAAACGTAAGCTCTATGTCGATCGAGATATCGCGTCCGCGCCTCGTACGGCCGCGCCCCGACATGCCCACGAAAAATTCACCGAAGATGTCTCCCAAGTCGAACTCCTGAAAGTTGGCCCCGCTGAAGTCGGCGTTCGAGAAGTCGAAGCCGCCAAATCCGCTCGCCTGTCCCGCGCCTGAAAACGTACGTCCGTAGGTGTCATATTCCGCGCGTCGCTTCTTGTCAGAGAGAACGGCGTACGCTTCGCTCACTTCCTTGAACTTTGCCTCGTCGCCGCCTTTTTTGTCGGGGTGGTATTTGTGCGCGAGCGTGCGGAACGCCCTCTTTATGTCGTCTTCACTCGCTCCTTTCTCAACACCGAGTATTTGGTAGTAGTCCTTCATGCGTAGGCATTATAGTGCCTTACGTTGTTCGCGCAAATGCACGCTTCATGTGCACATGCATGGGGTGGCGAACTACTTTTGCTCGGTATCTTTGTCCTCCTTCGGCGGCGTGTTTGCATCCGCCTCCTGCGTGCCGGTTGGCTCTGCCTGCTGCTGTTTCGCCATATGCTCGCCTATGGCGCCGAGTGCGGTAGAGAGGGTCTGAGACGCGCTTTCTATGGCGGATACGTCGGTGCCGTTGCGCGCGGTTTTCAATGCGTCCAGTTTCTCCTGTATTTTCTTTCTCACGTCCTCTCCGACCTTATCACCGTGTTCCCGCAGCGCTTTCTCCGCAGAGTAGATCCCCTGATCCGCGGCATTCTGTGCTTCAACAAGTGCGCGGCGCTTCTTGTCCTCTTCTGCGTGCGCTTCGGCATCCTTACGCATCTGCTCCACCTCCTCGTCGGTAAGTCCGCTGCGCGACTCAATACGGATAGATTGCTCCTTGCCGCTCGCCTTATCGCGCGCTTTAACCGAGAGGATGCCGTTTGCATCAATATCGAACGATACCTCTATCTGCGGCACGCCGCGCGGCGCCGGCGGTATGCCGTCTAGATTGAAGCGGCCGAGCGATTTATTATCCGCGGCCATTTCGCGCTCGCCTTGGACGATGTGAATTTCCACGGACGGTTGGTTATCTGATGCGGTCGAGAAAACTTGCGTACGAGAGGTTGGTATGGTCGTGTTGCGCTCAATGAGCTTTGTGGCAACGCCACCGAGTGTCTCAATGCCAAGGGAGAGCGGAATAACATCAAGGAGCAAGACGTCCTTCACGTCACCCTGCAGTATGCCCCCCTGTATGGCGGCACCTATCGCGACCACCTCGTCCGGGTTTACGCCCATGTTCGGCTTTTTGCCGAAGAATTTCTCGACCGCTGCCTGCAGCGCGGGCATGCGCGTCTGGCCTCCCACCAGGATGACCTCGTTGATGTCGGACACGCTGAACGGGGACGACTCCATCGCGCGCTTTGTGATGGTCATCGCGCGCTCTATAAACTCCTCCGAAAGCTCCTCGAGCTTTGCACGGGTCATTTTTACGAGAAGATGGCGCGGTCCTGAGGAGTCCGAGGTAATGAACGGAATATTTACCTCCGTTTCAAGCGCTGTGGAGAGCTCTATTTTCGCTTTTTCGGCCGCTTCGTCCAAGCGCTGCCGCGCGAGCGCATCGTTGCGCACATCAATGGCGGACTCTTTTTTGAACTCTTCAGCTATCCAATTCATTATCTTCTGGTCGAGATCCTTGCCGCCGAGATGGGCATCGCCGTCGGTCGAGCGTACCTCTATGACATCGTCCCCCACCTCGAGTATGGAGATGTCAAAGGTGCCGCCGCCAAAGTCAAAGACCGCAATCTTCTCGTTCTTCTTTTTGTTGAAGCCATACGCGAGCGCGGCTGCGGTCGGTTCGTTGATAATTCGCTTGACCTCGAGCCCGGCGATCTTGCCGGCGTCCTTTGTCGCCTGACGCTGCGCGTCGTTGAAGTACGCAGGAACGGTGATGACCGCCTCGGTTATCGTTTCGCCGAGCCGCTTCTCTGCATCTGTCTTGAGTTTTTGCAAAATCATGCCCGAGATTTCTTCCGGCGAATACCACTTATCGCCCAATTGAACCTCCACGCCGCCGCTCTGGGATTTGCGCACCTCGAACGGTACGGAGGCCACATCTTTTTGTACCGCCGGCTCGTCGAATGAGTGCCCGATAAATCGTTTTATCTGGTAGATGGTGTTTTTCGGGTTCGTGACGGCCTGTCGTCGCGCGAGGAGGCCCACGAGGCGCTCGCCCGTCTTGGAGAGAGCAACAACGGACGGCGTCGTGCGGGCGCCCTCGGCGTTTTCAATGATGCTCGGCTCTCCCGCGACGACCGCGGCTACCGCCGAGTTTGTTGTGCCTAGATCTATGCCGATTATTTTTGCCATAGCGTTGTCAGATTATGCTTGTAACACTTCGGACGGAAAACTATATACCTTGAACGTAGTAACATGTCAAGAAATACGCACGATCGCGAGCGCGTCACTGCACCACAACGACGTCCGCAGGGCGCAAAACACGCGCCTCCGCGCGCCAGCCGCGCCGTACGACCTGCGTAATTTGGCCGGACGAGCCACCGGCTTCAGTTTCCTGAATTGCGCGGTGCAGCGCAGGGTCGAACTGCTCGCCGACTTTACCGTAGGCCTCGATACCGCAGGCCTTGAGGCCGTCCACCAGTTGCGTGTAGATGCTCTCGACACCCGCGCGCCACTCCTTCGGGACGCTGTCCCACGAGGAGTCCGCCATAGCCATCTCAAAGCTGTCGATAGCAGGCAGTATGGACAAAAAAAGCTTCTCACGCTCGCGCTCGCCCGCGCGTGAATACTGCTCCGACGCCTCGCGGCGCACGTTTACGGCGTCCGCTTTCGCCCTCTGCCAGCCGTCCAAATACTGCTGTCTTTCGGCTTTGCACTCAGCGAGCTCCGCCTTCAGCTTGTCTATCTTCGCCTTAAAGGATGCAGCGGCGCCAAGCTCGTCCTCCGGTTCAAAATCCAGCTGCGATGCTGCATCTTCCTCCGGATCGTGAGCATCGGCGTTTTCTTTATCGGCTTCTTTCTTCATGCGCGGAATATACCACAGAGCGCTGAAAAATTCATGCTGCGCGGCAAACGTGCGCCGCGCCGCTCTAGGGCCGAAGGTGGAGCTAGCGCTTCGACCACTGCGGGGCGCGACGCGCCTTCCGCAAGCCGAACTTCTTGCGCTCAACGGCGCGCGCATCCCGCGTAAGGAAGCCGCGAACTTTGAGCTCTTTTCGGCGTTCTGCATCCGCCTCAACGAGCGCGCGCGCAAGCCCGAGCTGGAGCGCGGTTGCCTGCGCTTTTTTACCGCCGCCCGATACCTTGGCGGTAACTGCATACGACGCACCGATCGCCTTCATCGGGGCGTACACTGATTCTACGAGCTGTGCACCGGGAAAATAGGCGGCTGCGTCGGTGTCATTAACGACTATGGCAGGGTTCTTCGCCTCGACGATGCGCACGCGCGCGGTAGCCGTCTTACGTCTTCCGACTGCCTCCGTGTATGTGTTTTTTGCGGACATAATAGTGTGAAAAATGCTACCAGACTAAATATGGTTGTTATTCGCTGATACTGAGGCGCTTCAAACGAGCGGTACGCAGGCGGTTGCGCGGGAGCATGCGCTCTACGGCGCGCCGCAGCGCCTCGCTTCGGCCCTTCCTCCCTATGAGCGAGCCGAGCGTCTCCTTTTTGAGGCCGCCGGGGTAGCCTGAATAGCTTGTGTATACCTTGTCGCGGCGTTTTGCCTCCGAGATGCGGATTCTTCGCGCGTTGGACACGCGTACCACAACGGGGGGAGGATCGTGGGGAGTGTACAGAGGGGATGCCTTGCCCATCAGCGCGCGCGCCGCCTCGGCAGCGACCCGCCCGAGCGTGCGCCCCGCTGCATCTATTGTGTATTCAAGTGTCTCCATATGCCTCGTTGGTTATACGAATTCGATCCGCGCCGCTTCGTTGACCCTCTTGCCAACCCGCCCGAGGCGCACGATGCGCGTATATCCGCCTGCCCGATTACGGTAGCGAGGTGCAATATCCTCATGCAGCTTCTTAACGGCGTCATGTGCACCGCCAAGGCGCGACGATACGATCCGGCGTGACGCGGTGGTATTTGCCTTCCCTACCGTCACGAGCCGCTCGACGTATGGGCGCAATTCTTTAGCTTTCGACAGCGTGGTCGTAATATTCCCTTCAAGAAGGAGCGAGCGCGCAAGTGAACGCAGCAATGCCGTTCGCTGCCTGCGTACTCTACCGAGCGTCCGTGTGCGTGAATGGTGTCTCATGGGCGTTAGTGGGAGCGGAGCGTGAGGCCAAGATTCGAGAGAGCGCGCTTTATCTCCTGCAAACCCTTCTGACCGAGTCCCTCAATGGCGAGAAGGTCGTCTTCGCGTTTCCTGACGAGACCGCCCACGGTCCGAATGGAGGCGTTGTCGAGCGCCTGCTCGACGCGCGCAGATAGCTTCAATTCGCTCACGCGGGTCTTCAGAAGTTCTGCATCCGCCGCGTGGACGCGTTCCTCACGCCGCGCTGCCGTCTCGGGGTGCCCGTTCTCCTCTGCAGCCGCCTCGGCCTGTTCATCCTTGAATCCTACAATTGAGCGAAGCTGGTGGATCATAGTTTCAATGGACCGCTCAAGCGCCTCGCGCGGCGAAAGCGTACCATCAGTTTCTATCAGCATGCGCAGCCGGTTGAAGTCTGTTCTGTCGCCTACACGCATGTTCTCCACTTCATAGTTGACGCGCCTGATCGGAGAAAAGATCGCATCGAGCGCGATACTGCCTATGTCGACGCGCTCTTTTTGATGCACTTCCTTGGGAACGTATCCCATGCCGCGCTCAGCCGAGAGCTCCATCTCGAATGTCTGCTTGCCGGTCACTTCCGCGATGTATTGTTCGGGGTTAAGAATCTCGACTTGGCCCGGCAGCTTGAAATCCGCCGCGGTCACGATCTTGGGTCCCTTAACCGAAAGCGTGATTGTCTGCGGCTCGTCCGTCGACAAGCGAAGGCGCATCTTGCGGACATTCAGAAGTATGGTCACCATATCCTCGCGTACGCCCTCAATGGTTGAGAATTCGTGGGATACGCCCGGGACTTTGACGTGCGTGACGGCGGCACCGGGAAGGGACGATAGTACGATTCGGCGGAGGGAGTTTCCGAGCGTATAGCCGTAGCCCGGGTATAGCCCGTCGATCTCGTATGTGCCGCTCCGCTCTGATTCGTTGACGATGCGGGGCTTGGACGGCAAGGCAATGTGATAATCAAGCATATGCAATGGATCGATATGAATGGATAATTGTTCTCCAAAATTGAAAACACTCTAATAAACGTGGATGTAAAAACGCGCGGAATTATAACGTAATCCGGCTGAAATATCAATAGCCATGACTCTCATGCGCTCTAGCGGCTGTAGAACTCGAATACTGTTTGGTAGTCGAGCGAGGCGTCGGTTGCATCATGGGTTGGCATCGAAGTCACTTCGGCCTTCATAAGCGGTGCGTCGACCGAGAGCCATGCAGGCGGCGTGCGTGCTTCCGCAGCTTCCACCGGCTCCGACAGATGCGCGAACAGGGGGCTCTTTCGGCTCCCCTCCCGAACGGTAAGGGCATCGCCGACGGATAGCGCCGCGGATGGCGTTGTCGTCCTCCGCCCGTTGATGCAAATGTGTCCGTGAGAGACCGCCTGGCGTGCTGCACGGCGCGTGGAAACAAAGCCGGCGCGATACACGGCATTGTCGATGCGCATTTCGAGCGCTGCATGGAGTGCATCGGTAGGGCTCGCCTCGCCGACCGCCTTAGCC
>PFBM01000021.1:78344-80277 GCA_002773285.1 Candidatus Kaiserbacteria bacterium CG10_big_fil_rev_8_21_14_0_10_59_10 | reverse complement strand
CTGCCTCCCGTAGTCGGAGCCGCCGCGCCCGCCTCGCCGCCGCTCTCTCTGAGAACGTGCCTGGGAAAGCGCGAATTTTTGCGATTGTGTTTTCTCGAACACAGCCGGACCGAGGCGTTTTGCTATTTTGTATTTTGATTTAACGGGCAACATATGCGTAGGTAAGGTGTATCGCTCATCACTCGCTAGACGCGGCGGGGCTTGGGCGGGCGTGGGCCATTGTGCGGCACCGGCGTATCGTCGGCAATGCGTGATATGTCGATACCTTTGCCTGCAAACGCACGTATCGCCGATTCCCTGCCGGCGCCGACGCCGCGGATGACCACATCAACTTCCTTCACGCCTATCATAGCAGCTTTTTCGCCGACAAGCTCGCCCACTTTCGCAGCAGCGAATGGCGTCCCTTTTTTGGCGCCCGCGAAGCCAAGTGCGCCGGAGGAAGATGAGGTGATGGCGTTGCCCTGCTTATCTGTGAGCAGAACTTTCGTATTGTTGAATGTGGCCTGGATGTGAAGCGTGCCTTCGCCTATCGAGCGCTTTGCAAGGCGCGCGAGCGAGCGCGACTTCAGACCCTGGTCGACAGTACCGCCGGACTTTCTGATTATCCTTTTTTTACCCATAGATTTTTATAGCGAACGTGGTGAGCTTAGAAAAATCTATGCCCGCCCGAGTTTCCATTCACGCGCATTTGTATCACAAATAGCGCTAATTTCCAACGAGATGCCAACTGGTACCGCGATATGCATGTACGAAAATGTAGGCGGGCAAAGAAAATCTAAGTCGCTTTGCTCCAAGATTTTTTAAGTCTTCTCCAGCTTCCTTCTACCGCTCGTCATAGTTTTGCGCACATTGCCGCGTACCGTGCGGGAATTGGTCTTTGTACGCTGGCCGCGTACCGGTAGGCGCTTTGCATGCCGAATACCGCGGTGTGCCTGAATATCCTTCAGACGGCGCACGTTAGCCGCGATCGAGCGTTTCAGCTCGCCCTCAACGGTGAACGCCTCGACGGCATCCCGCAGCGCCGCCTCCTCAACGGCGGTAAGTTCTGAGGCTTTCTTGCCTTCGCTGACCCCCGACTTCTTAAGTGCGTCGAGCGCTCGCATCCGCCCGATGCCGTACACAGCCGTCAGACCTATCTCAAGGCGCTTATCATCCGGTATGGTGACTCCCGCTATACGCATAGCTTCAAATCGCAGGGTTCAAGCTGCAAGGTTGCTTTCATAATAATTTCTGCTCCTAACGCGGAGCTTCCAGATCCCAGTTTTCCTAGAAGCTAGAAGCTCGAAGCTAGTAGCTACCCCTGCCTTTGCTTATGCCGCGGATTGGATGAGCATATGACGTACAACCTCCCGCTGCGCCGTACGAGCCGGCAATGCATGCATATCTTCTTAACGGATGATTTTACTTTCATAGTGTTATAGCCGCCGCACAATACGCGCACGGCCGCCGTAGGGGTCTAGCTGCAGAGTAACCTTATCGCCCACGAGCACTTTTATGCGATGGAGCCGCATCTTGCCGGCGAGGTAGGCAAGCACCGTCTCCCCGTCGGGCAACGTCACACGGAACAAGGTATTTGGCAGCGCCTCCTCAACGACGCCCTCGACTGTCTCCTGCTCGCTCATATCCGCCGACAGTCGCGTATGCCTGTGCAAGCGGTCGTGCGATGACCCTTCGTCAATATGCAAGACATGTCCCAATGGGAACGAGAGTTCGAACGCGTACCTCGGGTCATATCTGCGAGGCAGAGAATAGCAGGGTGATACCGCATTGTCAATAAATAACAAGCACTATTGAGCCGATGGGAAGCGCACCGTTATATCGATCGCGGAAGGGTCGTCTGGAAATGAGGAGCGCCAGAAGGGAGATAGTGACGCCTCCGCAGTTTCGATGCCTGCGAAGGTCGCGACAACGGACTGGAAGGCATCTTGCCCCT